>JBAYJG010000009.1:0-25097 GCA_041665225.1 Bacteroidota bacterium | reverse complement strand
CTTTAGAACAAGGACGATACACAAGCTATCTGAAACTGCAGCGTGAGGCGGACTACATCGCGTCAAAAACAGATATCACCAAACAGCAGGAACGGAAAGCACGAGAAAAACTTTTGGGGAAAGCAATAAAAGAAGTTTTCCGCACAAGGAAGAAACGGTAATCCGATGTTCCAATGAAGCGGCACTCTTCATGAAAAAAAACTCCATCCCCCGCAATGTCGTGGTTCTTGGCGTCGTCAGTTTGTTAACTGACGCGGCGACGGAAATGATCTACCCCCTGCTTCCCCTCTTCATTGCAACACTCGGATCCGGTGCCATTCTGCTCGGCATCATCGAAGGGTTGGCTGAAACAACCTCATCCATGCTGAAATTGGCCAGCGGCATCATGTCCGACAAACTGGGAAAACGGAAGACGATCGTCGTGATTGGATATACCATCTCATCACTCGTGCGTCCGCTTATCGGAATTGTTTCAGACGCATGGCAGATCGCGCTGATCCGTTCGATGGACCGCGTGGGAAAAGGGATCCGCACTTCTCCGCGGGACGCACTGATCGCTTCTTCCGTTGATGAACGTATTCGGGGAAAGGCGTACGGATTTCATCGTGCAATGGACCATAGCGGAGCGGTGATCGGTCCGCTACTCTGCATTGGCACCCTCGCATTGTTGATTCTTGTTTTTAACCTCAGCGAACTATCAACGATTCTCCGGATGACGTTTCTGCTTGCGATCATCCCGGGTGCATTGGCTGTGATCTCCTTGATACTGTTTGTAAAAGAAAATACTGCCGGGCTCTCCGCCGGAAACAGCTTTTCCTTCTCCCTGCGTTCGTTTGACCGGAATTTCAAGCGGTATTTGACCATCATAGCATTTTTTACTCTCGGCAACTCCTCGGATGCTTTTATGCTTTTCCGTATCCAGGAAGCGATGAGCAACAGTGAAACACTGCGCACAATAATCTTATCAGTGCCGCTGCTGAACGCGATGGTCTCCCGTTTTTCGGATCCGCATATTCAACTGCAATTTGCCAATATGTTATTTCTTCCGTTGATCTGGTCGTTTTTCCATATTGTGAAAGTCCTTTTTTCCACACCGCTTGGCTCCCTTTCCGATCGTATCGGCAGAAAATTGGTGATTAACATCGGCTGGGGAATTTACACGCTGGTCTACGCCGGATTTGCAATGCTCGACCTGCTTTCCGAGGAATGGCAGATCGCAGGAACATTCCTGCTGTTTACACTGTATGCAGTGTATTATGCATTCACGGAAGGAGCGGAAAAAGCATTTGTTGCGGATATGGTTCCGGCACATCTTCGCGGCAGCGCGTTCGGATTATATAACTTCTCCATCGGTATTGCCGCTCTCCCTGCGAGCATCGGTTTCGGCATCATTTATAATGCATTCGGCGGAAGCGCCGCATTTGGAATTGGGGCAGGTATTGCGTTCATCTCCATGCTTGTATTTTCATTCACGGTGACGGAAGAAATAAGAAATTAAGGAGCCATAACTCCTAATTCTTCCGCCGATACTGCATCCCGTAGTATTTTACCCCTTGTCTTTTATCCGGTGCAATGGTAGTTTTGTAGTAGAAACTCCACCTATTTTGGGGAGAACCTACAATGAAAACGCTGCTGCGTTTTGTTTCACTCGCCATCCTGCTGCTGTTTGGCTGCAAAGAAACCATCATCGAAGAACGGATCCCGAAAGAATACACCAACGATCTTCTCCATGCCGATCTGCTGGGTAAAGTCCTGCCTGTTTCCAGCAAAGCAAAAGTGTTTGTCAGTCAGATCACCGTGATCGACTCGCAGGAGATCAATCCGGGGGATGGGTCATTCATCTTTCGCGATCTCCGGAGCGGGAACTATGATGTCACCATCCGGTCGGACAATTATCGCACGTATAAAAAAACCGGCGTGCAATTGAACGGCGGCAATATTGTTTATCTTGGCGAGATTGCGCTTTCCACAATGCCGGATGAAGTGATGGCGCACTATCCGGCCGATCAGGATGAGATCGTGTATGATTGGAGATATGGAAGGATTACTGTCTCCATTCTGTTCAACCAGCCGATGGACCGCGCGAGTGTGGAAAAATATTTTTCAACCATTCCCGCAAGCGAAGGTGTTTTCACCTGGGGCTACTATACAACATCCCCGTATGGCGGTCTTTACTATGCACCGAATTCCTATGATGAAAAATCCGGATTCGATCCCGGGGCAACGATCACCACTTTTAGTAAAGTAAAATCGATGACATATACGCTCTCTCAAAAGGATTCATATGTCGATTCCACATATATCGTTACTATCAGCACTGGAGCAAAAGACTCTTCGGGAAAGCCTCTGCGATTCCCGCTGAAATTCGCTTTCAAAACTGTACAATCATATACCACACAAACCGGCATTCAAACAATGCCTGTCCACGGGGATATCAACGTATCGCCATTGAATTATTCGGGCATTTCGATGACGTTCCCCCGCAGAATGGACCGCATTTCCACCGAGGCAGCGATTACCGTTACTCCTGATATGAATAAAGTGTTTTTATGGGGAGAGGAAAATCGCATTTCGCTCTATACAGGCGGACCATTCTTGTCTGATACGCTGATCACGGTAACCGTGGACGGTACCGCAAAGGATAAAGACGGTGTCGCACTCGGCCATCAGTTTACCTTCTCATTCAGAACGGCACCGGTCAGGCTCGAATACTCGTACCCATCCAACGGCGAGATCTATGTCGCAACCAATCGCATCTTGCAAATGAGTTTCAATACGTACGTGGACCTAGCCGCAGTTCAAAACGGTTTCTCTATCACTCCCGCGCTCGCCGGAAAACTGTCCTACTACAATTACGGCTCATACGATTCACCCAGTCAGGTAGTTTTCACTCCAACAACAACCATGCAGACGAATACCAAATATACTGTCACACTGACAACTGGTGTAAAAGATATCTACGGCATTCCTATGAAGACGCCACAGAGTTTTTCCTTCGTTACCCGTCCAAACTAAAATGAAACAGCCCGCTTTGCGGGCTGTTTCTTTCATTGAGCAGTATATTTCAGTGTTTCATTCCACAATTATTCAATACGGTCGGGTGGGTGAAGAATACTGGACTATGACATCATCCACTTCCAGGACAGCTGGAAGTTCTCGTTTGATCGCGGCTTTGTCATGTTCCTGTTGAAACCAGGAACTGTCAATGCGATTCTTTTCCGCTGCTGTGCGTAACCATTCTTCTTCGGAGGGATGGAGCTCATTATCGGAGAACGCGATTGACAGTCCGTCTTTGACGAACTTCTCCGCGAGCGCTTTCGAAGAGAATTCCGGGATGATGTCGATAATATAATCATTCACCAGAATATCTTGAATTGCAGTGTCACAAAATTCACGTTCAAAACCGAGTGTCTTTCCGATCCGCTTCATCAACTGAATCTCCGGTGTCGTCACTACCCGATCCTTACGGATCAACAGCAGCAAACCTTTGAAATATGCACTGCCATCCATTATGCTGATGTTCATATGACTCCTTTCAGCGTATTTTTTTTAACGCCTGATCGAAATCGGCGATCAAATCGTCGATCCCTTCCGCACCAACCGATATCCGGATCATTCCCGGTGTAACGCCGTGCTGCTTCAATTCTGCCGCACTCATGTTGACATGGGAAGAATAAACAGGAATGCTCACGAGCGTCTCCACGCCGCCGAGGGACATCGCATTGACGGCAACATTCAACGAGTCGCACACTTTTGCCGCGCCGTTCACTCCCCCTTTTACTTCGATCAACACCATCGCACCAAATCCGCTCATCTGTTTTTTTGCGACAGCATGATGCGGATGCGATTTCAATCCAGGATAGTATACCCGCAATACATTCGGATGTCGCTCCATTACCTGCGCAAGTTTCAGAGCATTTTCCGTTTGCCGGATCACGCGCAGCTCAAATGTTTTCAGGCTGCGGGAGAGCAGGAACGCGGCAAACGGATCGGCGCAGCCGCCGAGATACTTGGCGATCTGACGCACTTGCTTCATATCCTTTTTTGAACCGATGACAGCACCCGCCAGCACATCGCTGTGTCCGCCGATATACTTCGTGGCGCTTTCCACAATCATATCAAAACCGATCTCTAACGGGGATTGATGCAGACACGATGCGAAGGTGTTATCGATCATGGTTATCATCGAAATATCGTGGTTCTTCTCTGCACGCTTCACTTCGGCAATCGCTTTATGCAGGTCGATGATCCCTACCGTCGGATTGGTCGGTGATTCACAAAAGAACAATTTTGTTTTTGATGTCGCAAGTTTCGAGAGATCGGCAAGTGCATCTGCCTGCACATAGTTCACGGTAACATTAAACAGCGGCAGCACATCGCGGAAAAATCGGTACGTCCCGCCGTACAGTGCGGGGGTACTGATGATCTCGTCTCCCGATTTCACAATGGAAAGAATTGCTGTGGAAATTGCCGCCATGCCGGAGGAAAAGAGCACTGCCGATTCTGCATCGTTCATCTCTGCAAGCTTTTCCTCCACATCTTCCACTGACGGATTGTGGTACCGCGAATAGACATAGACGCTTGCATCTCCCTGCGAATAGCGCACGGCGTCGTTGGAGTTTTCAAAGCGATATGTGGATGTCTGATAGATTGGCGGTGCGACTGGTCCCTTGTATGGGTGGAGTTTTTTCCCGTGAATGGCGCGCGTGGCGATGGAGGTTTTTGTTGATTTCATTTATTGATTCTCGTCCTCGTATTCGTTCTTATACCCTTTTAGGGCATTCATAATGGCGGTAGCAATCTTCTTTTGTCCGGCAGGACTTCGCAGGAACCGTTCATCCTTCACATTGGAAAGGTATCCCGTCTCCACGAGCACATTCGGCATAGAGGCACCGACCAGCACATAGAATCCCGCCTGTTTCACCGGCTGGCGCATTCCTTCCATCTGTGCGCTCATTGTTTCTTCCAGCATCTCCGCCAGGCGTTCACTCTGTTTCACGTATGCACTTTGTGCCATTGTCAAAATGATGAAATTCTCTTCAGTCAGTTCCTGATACCGATCCTCAAAATCTTTTTCCAGTTTCACTACATCGTTTTCTTTTTCTGCAATGCGGATTGCATCTTCCGTCTTTCCGGGACGGAGCAGATAGATCTCAAAGCCGTTCGCCGAGGATGGTTTCCGTTCCGTAGCATTGCAGTGAATGCTGATGAAGATCTTACCTTCGTTTTCGTTCGCGATCTGTCCGCGGCGGTACAATTCTATGAACCGGTCGGTTTTTCGGGTATACACCACTTTAACATCCGGCATCTCTTTTTTGATCATCTCTCCAAGCTTCAGCGCAACGCCGAGAGCGATATCTTTTTCCCGCGTACCAATAATACCGATCGTGCCCGGATCATGTCCGCCGTGACCGGGATCGATCACGACGACATCCAGTTTCCATTTCTTCTTCTGCTTTGCGATGGAATTCACCATCTGCTGGCGCGCTCGTTCCGCCTGCTGACGACGGATAGCCACGGAGTCGATCTTGGGTTCTGCTTTCTCTTCAGGCGGAGGGATGAGCGTCAACAGAATATCATCGCTCGTCTGATCCTGTACGATTTCCGATTGTTCTACTTTCCCACGCACTTGCAGCGAGAGCTGCAGCGATGTTTCAGACTGGACCGGTTTCACTCTCCGGAGGATTCCGTCGGCAAAGGTTGTATCAAAAGCGATCGTATCACAGACGGCGCCGGGAAGTGTAACGTAGATCCATTCACCGATCTGCAGTGTGCGGTTGAAGTCACTCACTTTGCTTGAGAGATGGATGCGGAAGAGCGTCCCATTTTTCTTTTCTTCCAACGTGAATCCAGTCACAACAGGAATAACCGGAACCGTATCCACGATGGGAGCTGGTGCAGTCATGACGGACAACGTTGAATCGACGGCAATCCGGAAGAGTGTCATCACCTGATCGAACGGTGCATAATAGGTTTGATCGAAAATCCGTACGGGGAATGCAAGCTGATATACGCGGGAGCGCGCAGTACCTGCCGATGTGACAACGACAAAGGAATTATCCGATGAAAATTTCACTGCAGAATGTGGAAATTTTACATCCAGCTTTTTGAGCTTGCTGTTCTCAAACAGATCTGCATTCAGAAAGCGAGAAATGCTGTTGATCGAAATAAGAAGCGTTGAGTCTGTCCGCGCTGTTTGCACATAGGCATTTCGGTCCGCCGTGCGGATTTGCAGGGAATCAAATGAATGAAGAGACTGCGCCAGCAGACTGCCGGAAAGAATAACCGTCAGTACGATTCCGAGATGAATCTGAAAAAAAGGGGAATTCCGTCTCATCATCGGTAATTGATAAATTGAAGTGGAAGCGGGAACTCCGTCCCCCGTAATTTTGCGATGATCGCCTGCAGATCGTCTTTGTCTTTTCCCGTTACTCGGACTTGATCATCCATGATCGATGCCTGCACACGGATCTTCGTATCTTTGATGATCTGCACAAGTTTTTTTGCGTTCTCCTTATCGATCCCTACCTGCAGCGTAATCTTCTGCCTGATGGTGCCGCCGGATGCTGTTTCGATGTTTCCATACTTCAGTATTTTGATCGCAATCCCGCGTTTAATGAACTTATTCTGCAGAATATCGACCACCGCTTTCAGCCGGAAATCGTCTTCCGTATGAAGCGTGATCTCTTTTTCTTTTTCCGCGAAGTCGATGGAGGTTTTGGAGTCCTTGAAGTCATAGCGCGTCGCAACTTCTTTGCGCGCCTGGTTCAGGGCATTATCCACTTCCTGCATGTTTACTTCGGAAACAATATCAAATGAATTTTGCTGTGCCATAGTGTTTTTCTGTAATGTACAATGATTTGCGCTCTATTTCAAAATTTCGCCGGTCTCGCTGCTCCAAAAAAGCAGGTCCAGCTCATCCACGGAAATACCTATCGCTTTTGAAAAGCGTAAAAATTTCTTTTCGATCCGTAAATATCGCTGCGTGGTCAATGTCTGTGGGATCGTACGGATCACCCCATGCTGTTTTAAATTTGTCAGGATATGACGATCAAGTATTGTCAATCCTTCATTCTTTCCGATATTCCTCAGGAAATGGGTTGCTTCCTTGTAGCTCAATCCTTTTACATTCATTACCAGCCATGCTCTTTTTTCTACAGCAGAAAGTGCACTGTTCGTCACGGAAAAAATCGCAGGAAAATTTACTTTCATTTCGGCGATCCGTTTTGCCTTCGTTCGATGGAAACGGATATAATATCCTTTTTGATAGAGCAGAGATTCCGGATCAACTGCAGAGTGGTAATAATCAGCGATCTCAAAATTCCGCTGCGCCTTCGCGGCATTCACTGCGCTGGATTGCGGCGTCATTAAACAGTAGATCAATTCGTAAAAATACTTCGACTCAGGGACCATGCGATATTCCCGCAGCCGCTTTCGGATCGCACTCCGTTTTTGCACATACGCAGCATGGAGAGATTCAAGATGTCGATACTGTTTCATACGGCGATGCGGTATTTTCCCTGTCGGGAGGAAAGAATCCCCTCCCGGTGCATCGCTTCCAACACTGTTTCGATCCAGACAACATCATGCTGTGACCACACCTTCCACAGCGAGGCCGCGACAACTTCAGCACTCAACGAATGTCGAAGAAGCAGTTTCACGATCTTGCCGCGATAGATTCTCCTTGGAACTCCTTTCCACGTCGGTTCACTTTTTTGTTTTCGAACCGGTTTTTGCATGAATGACGGTGAAAAAGCAGAACGGCAGTGCGGTGCAATGGGGCAGTCCGAACACTTCGGGTTACGCGCAGTACAGATCATTGCGCCCAGATCCATCAATGCCTGATTCCACTTCGAAGTCTGGCGCACGGGAAGGAACAGATCTGCCGTCTTCCACGCTTCTATTTCAGGAAGCATCTCCGCTGACGAACTCACCTTGCGGGTCCATCGTGTAAGAATTCGTTTAATATTCACATCCACCACAGGAAGATGCTGGCCGAACGCAAAGCAGCAGACTGCGTGCGCTGTGTATTTTCCAATGCCGGGAAGTTTCTGCAATTCCGCCGGATCTTGCGGAAGCCGGGAATGGAACTGTTTCGAAACGGTCTTTGCTAATTGATGGAAGCGTAGTGCGCGGCTGTTGTAGCCGAGACCGGACCATTCGCGGAGGACATCCGCTGCGGGAGCTTTTGCTAAGGAGGAAAATGTCGGGAACCGTTTGCGCCAGCGTCGGTAATATTCCTTCACGCGGCTTACCTGCGTCTGCTGTGCCATGATCTCGGAAAGAAGGATGCTGTAGGGATCGGAAGTCTTTCTCCACGGAAGCATGCGTTGATTGCGTGCATACCACCGGAAGATGGTCGAATGAAAGCGTACTGCAGTCGGTTTTTTTGGCACGAATACGATCGATGGGAGCAGATGAAACTCGGTAACCTTTATAGAGTGTTGATAATCAGGAATGGCAATGGATGCACGATGCGTACTATCCTTCTCACGTTTAGTCCTCTATTTTCAAAACAAATCCCTGACCATACACCGTATGGATCAATTTCTTCGGAAAATCCTTATCGATTGATTTTCGAAGGTAGTTAATGTACACATCAACGAAGTTAGTACCGGCATCGAATTTATGTCCCCACACCTCTTCTGCGATCTCTTTCCGGGAAACAACTTTATCTTTTTTGCGGAGGAGGTATTCCAACAGGGCAAATTCACGAGGGCTGAGAGTTATATCGCTGCCGTTGCGGACGACTTTCCGAGAGACAAGATCCATCTCTAAATCTCCGGCGGAGAGTTTCACGATTTCCTGTGCAGATGGTACACGGCGCATTAAAGCATCGATTCGTGCGACGAGTTCTTTCACATCGAACGGTTTTGCAAGATAATCATCCGCACCGAGTTTCAGACCTTTTACTTTATCCTCTACTGCGTTCAATCCGGACAGGATCAACACAGGAGGATAGGCGGATTTTTTCCGCATGTCTTTCAGCACATCAAAACCGGATTTTTTGGGAAGCGAAAGGTCAAGTACAATGAGATCGTACGGGACGGCATTGATGCTGTTCGTAGCATCTTCACCGTTCACGGCAATATCCACTGCAAACTGTTTGGAGAGGCGTTTTTCCACCAGCAAGGCAATATCCTTATTGTCTTCCACAATAAGAACGCGTTTCATTTCCTGCTCATCTTTTTTATTGTTCATAGTCGCAAAAGATAGTGTCTGAAATGATGTTGATGAACTGCTTCACATTCTTCATTGACAATGCGATCGTGCATTGATCCGAATGGTATCCCCCGCAGGATGTCATCAAAACCGAACGAATGCAGCGAATCCAATTATTCCCGTGAAAGCGGTTCTCTGCAGTCACATCTTCCTCCCCCGGGGTCGGAAAAGCACTCGTTGGGTGAAAAGTAAAGTAATTTATGAACGAAAGCAAATTGTATCATAGAATTTTACTCGACCATCTTTCCCCGGCGGCGATATTTGAAACAAAAATTGGATTTCGTATATTGGTGTCATTATTGGTATTGTTCCTGTTTCTGACTTCAGTTCCAGAGAAAAATAATTTGTATTGGCCCCGTAGCTCAACTGGATAGAGCAACAGCCTTCTAAGCTGTGGGTTGCAGATTCGAATTCTGCCGGGGTCACAACGGTTTCCGTGCGAAGATTTTCTTCTCTAAGAATTCATTTCCAGCGAACAATTTACCTTTGAATAGCATTATTCCGCTTCATTCTATTGTGACTTATCGATTATTGCTTCCCCTTCAGCACAGACGAGATCAGGCTCAACAGTTTTTCCGCAGTAAACGGCTTGTCGATATATCCATCAATTGAAAGGTTGTCTCCTTCCAATTTTTTCGATGCATCGATCAATCCGCTGGTGGCAATGATTTTGAGTGAAGGCTTGATCTTCCGCAGCGTTATAATCAAATGATGTCCATCCATCAACGGCATCATCATATCCGTCAGCACCAGAACAATCTTGTCCCGCTGCTCGGCAAAGCGGGCGACACCTTCGGCACCGTCCGCTGCCGTAACGACAGAATAATTGTATCCTTCCAATGTATGTTTCGTCACTTCCCGGACCGAAGCCTCGTCATCAACGATCAGGATCAATTCTCCGCTACCGAAATAATCCTGATGTTCTTTTTTCTCACTCGTCTCCGAAGCCGTTGTCTCAGATGCTGGAAGATACACATTGAAGATTGTTCCTTTGTTGACTTCGCTGATCACTTTAATGAATCCTTTATGACTCTTTACGATCGTATAGACTGTCGAGAGTCCCAATCCGGTCCCTTTACCGATCTCCTTGGTTGTAAAGAAGGGTTCAAAGATGTGATCCAGCGTCTGCGGAGACATGCCGACACCAGTATCCCGGATGGTGAACATGACATAGCGTCCGATTTTTGCATCGATGTTCATCCGGGTATATTGTTCGTCAATCTCAACGTTGGAAGCAGTAATCGAAAGCGTTCCCCCGTCCGGCATTGCATCCCTCGCGTTCACTCCCAAGTTCATGATCAGTTGGTGGAAATGCGTCGGATCCCCCATGATCGGCCAGGTGGCATTAGGAATGTCGCTGGTGATCGTAATGGACCGGGGGAAGGTCTCCTTAAAAATGGTGACGATCTCTTTGATAAGATGTCTCGGCTGAATAAGGATCTGCTGCGTTTCAACGCCGCGCGCAAAGGTGAGGATCTGTTTCACAATTTCCGAACCACGGCGAGCACTGGATTCAACGGATTCCAGAATCTTCTGCGACGTTTCATTCACATAGGTCCTCTTCAAAAACTCCACCGCAAGCAGTATCGGTGCCAGCACATTGTTCAAGTCGTGGGCGATACCGCCGGCAAGCGTGCCGAGACTTCCCATTCGCTGGGTGCGCAGAAGCTGGATTTCGATCTTTTTCTTCTCTGTGATATCCTCTAAGATCGACAGAATAGATTTCGGTTTTCCCTCGTCGTCATAAATCACGTTCATCCGGACATCTGCGATGATGATCTTCTTCTCCCGGGTCTGCAGCTGGAACTCGCCGGAAAAATTCCCCTCCCGCAACAGTTGGTCCATCTCCTTTTCATGATCATTCGATTCCCGATAGATCAAGTCCCGGATATCTCTTCCGACTGAATCGCCGTCACTCCATCCAAATAATCGTTCGGCTCCTTTATTCCAGTACATGACGGTGTTCTTCATATCTCGAAGAATGATCGCATCATGCGCTTCATCCAGCAGCATAGCTTGCTCCTTGATCCGCTGGATCGCCTTGTTCCGTTCCGTGACATCCTGTTTAACCGCAACAAAGTGCGTGATGACATTGTGCGTGTTACGGACAGGGGTGATCGTCATTTCATCATCATACAGTGTTCCGTCTTTGCGTTTGTTGATGACATTCCCGGTCCATGTTTCACCCGACCGAATAGTGTCCCACAATTGTGCGTAGAACTCCTTGGTGTGCTTTCCGGATTTCAGCAAACTCGGAGTAGCCCCGATGGTCTCCTTCTGCGAATAGCCGGTGATGCGTGCAAAGGCATTGTTGACCCAAACAATATGTCCCTCCAGATCTGTAATAACGATGCCGTTGGCAGCGGATTCCAATGCCGTTGTTTGAAGCATCTGGATCTCTTCCGAGCGTTTCATATCATCTATATCGGTGTGTGTGCCCAGCATCCGTTTTGGTTTCCCGTCCGGAGTCAATTCGATAATCTTGCCGATCGAGAGAATCCATTTCCATTTGCCGGAAGCTGTTTTTTGTCTGAATTCCAACCGGTATTCCTCCAGTTTACCGTTTACATAATCGGTATACGTCTGTGCTGCACGGGCTTTGTCATCCGGATGGAGCCGTTCGATCCAGAAGTCGTTCGTTTCGACAAAGGATTCCGGATCGTACCCCAGCATGGTGGCATATTCGTTGTTCACGATCGCATTTCCGGTCTGGACATCAAGGTCAAAAAGGCCCTGGTTGGCAGCCGCCAGCGATAACCTCAACCGTTCTTCGTTCTCACGCAGATTGTCTTCGGCGCGCTTCCGTTCCGTGATGTCGTTCAGGGAGCCAACGATGGAGATGGTAACGCCGTTCTCCACCACCGGGGCTTCGTGCACCTCCACCCAGATGAAACGACCATCCTTATGCCGCAATTCCAGTTCATACGAACCCTGCGGTTTCCCTGTCTCTATGGCACGTACTGTTCTTTCAAAGCCGGCGTTGTTCACAGGATTATCCGTTGCCAGTGTCATCCATTCGACAAGCGCTTCTTCCACTTCGTACCCCAACAGGTTTTTGATCTGGGGACTAATAAAATGAATGACATGATTGCAGTCGTGCGAGTAGAACACGTTCGTGCTGTTTTCGATGATATTCTTCAGTTTTATTTCGTTCTCGAGCATGATCCGTTCAATATGTTTCCGTACGGTGATATCCTGCGCAACACCAATCATCGCGACTCCTTCGCCGAAAGCGTTCCGGACGACAGAGGTCGACAATTCGATGAAGAAATCCTCCCCGGTCTTCTTCCGATTCACCAATTCGCCGTGCCATCCTCCCTCTTCCGTCTTCGGAAGAATGCCAGAGATGAGCGTCGAATCGTTGACCGGCGAACGGAGCATTGAGATGTTCTTTCCCAGCACTTCGTTCTCCTCGTATCCGTACGTGGAGCAGAACGCCTTGTTAACAAAGATGATGTTGTCCTTCACATCCGTCACCGAGACGCATTCGCAGATGCTCCGGAGCGCCTGGGCAAGCATTTCGATCTGTTCTTCCGCTTTTTTCCGTTCGGTCACGTTCCGGACAATCGCCTGAATGTAGGACGCTTCGCCGATCTCGAATTTATTGAGGCTCACCTCGGCGTCAAACAAGATGCCGTCGTACCGGAGATGTTTCCATTCGAAGAATTGGGGTTGGTCGTTCATCGTCTTCTGAATCTTCTCTGCGGCCAACGTCGAGGAAAGATTCCCTTTGGGCTGCACCGCCGGCGAGAACGCCAGCGGTGAACGTCCAACAATCTCTTCTTTCCTGCAGCCAAACATCTTTTCCGATTTAGGGTTGCAATCGATGAACACGCCGTTATGCATAATCAGAATGGCATCGTTCGCTTTTTCGAACAGCATCTTGAACCTAGTTTCGCTCTCCTTAATCATTTCGTCTGCGATCTTGCGCTCAGTGATATCGTGCGAAAATCCCGTGGTTCCAATCACAATCCCCTGTTCATCAATCACCGGCGCTTTGTACGTTTCGAACCATTTCTCGGCGCCGCGGAACATGGAACGTTCTTCGACAACAATCGCACTCCTGCTGATCATAATGTTCGCATCGTCTGACTGGTATTTTTCCGCCAGTTCTTTCGGCCACATATCTAGATCGGTCAAACCGGTCAATTCTGCCGGCGACGTTTTACCACAAGCAGCGGCATAAACATGATTCACCGTAAGGTATCGGCCTTCTATATCTTTCAGCCACACTCTCCCCTGCTGATTCTC
Source organism: Bacteroidota bacterium (assembly GCA_041665225.1). Classification (GTDB taxonomy): domain Bacteria; phylum Bacteroidota; class Ignavibacteria; order UBA10030; family UBA8401; genus UBA8401. Next base: position 11,624 of record JBAYJG010000009.1, on the reverse strand, counting down.
CACGATGGCCGAAAGGTACGATTCACGCAGCCGTATCGCTTTTTCTGCAATTTTGCGCTCATTGATATCGCGCAAGAAATTGGTCGCTTTCACGATCCGCCCTTGTGGATCATAGTCGAAATGAGAGGACTGCTCCACCCATAATTGTTCGCCGTTTTTCTTAACGACAATGAATTCCATTGAAGCATCATCCCGGCGTTCCAGCACCCACTGCCGGTACTGTGCGGCAACCGATGCCCGATGCTCTTCGGCAACAAGACGGAATGATGATACCCCAAGGAGCTCATCCTCCGAATATCCGCTGATGATGAGCAGTCCGGGATTGCAATAGGTGAACAACGATCTCCTGTCCGACTCACAGTACGCCTGACGAACGTTCTCGACGATTGTGCGGTACCGTTTTTCGCTTTCGAGCAACTGTTTCTCTTTCAGTTTCTGGTCGGTGATATCAACGGTGAAACCCGCCAAGTACCGCGCTTCGCCTTTATAGTGAATCGGGAATTTTATCGTGTTATAGATCCGGCCGTTCAACCGTTCCTCAATATCAACTTGTTTCCCTTCCTTCAGGATCCGCTTATCATCGGCAATCATTGTTTTTGCAAGGTCCGACGGGAACAGTTCGTCCATCGACTTGCCAAGCAATTCTTTGACCGGACGACCGAGCATGGTCTCAAAATTCCTGCTCAGCCGGAGCGAGCGCATTTGATCATCCTTGAAAAAGACGTACACAGGACTGTGTTCCATGAACTGCGAAAAGATCAGTTCGCTTTCCTGAAGAGCGTCATATGTTCTTTGACGCTCCTCTTCAATCTCATGCACTTCCATGGCAAAGGAAATATCTTGCGCAAGCTCATCCAGCAGTTCCAATTCATTTGCTGTGAAGAAATTTTTCTCTCCCGCGTACAGCGTCAATGCACCGATCACTTTCCCTTTCAAATGCAGCGGTAACGCAGCAGAGCTTTTGTATCCCAGCCGGACGGCATCTTTCCTCCATGGAAACATCGTTGGATCGGTTTCAATATCCGTTGTGAAATGATGCATCCCCGTACGCACTGTCATTCCGGTCGGACCACTTGAGCGATGTTCATCATTAAAATCGATATTGATATTTTTTAAATAGTCTTCCGCTACACCGGCACTTGCCACAACCTCCAGCGTGTTCGTCGTATCGTTTCGTATACCAATCCATGCCATGACGAATTTGCCATCCCCGACAGCAATGGAGCACGCTTGTTGAAATACCGTCTGTATATCCTTTGTGTGGACTATCAGCTGATTGATATTGCTTAGGACCGCATACACACGGTTCATGTTTCGTAATTTTTCATCTGCACGTATCCGGTCGGTAATATCGATCGAGAGGATGAAGATTCCTTCCGGTACCGGCTGAACGCGAAGATCGAACCAACGTTGGGTGCCATCCGAAAATGTGAACTCCGTTTCAAACTGCAGATATGTCCGTTCCTCCATACAGCGCTTCAGTTTGCTATACACGGCAGTAGATTCAATGCCGGGCCACTTATCGTGATATTGTTGGCCGAGTAATTCCTCGTTGGACCGACGATTGTGCTGTTCGGCGGTCTTGTTCAAATACCGGTACTTCCAATCAAAGTCCAGAATCTGGCAGCCTTCAAGCATAGTATCCATCGTCACTCGGTACGATTCTTCGGTTACATTCAGTTTGGTTTCAGTCAACAAGCGTTTAGATCGTTCCCGTTCAACCGCCTGAAGCCGTTGCTGCAATACGATGAACAAGATTCCAGCCGTTGCGGTCACGAAGAACAGACCTTTGTACATCTGCATGGTGTTAATCAGTTCGATACTTGTCGTAAGAGAAGTAATAAACGTATCGGAAAAGAAAATCCACAGGAATCCTATACCTGCATATGTCGCAGCGGTTTGAAATGCGATGGACGTTGTGTTTTTGTTCATGAAAGCTCCTCCCAAACTTCCCCAATGATACGATATGCCGATGACAATATCATTTCACAATTATCATCGCCCGTCCATAAATTTTTTACAAAGGAATTGCCACAGGATAACAGCAAAAAAACCATTGGAAATACAGTGTTTCTTGATTGCCGGATTTTTCAGACCTGGAGAAGAGCGCCAGAGAATAGTAAAATTGAGAATTCGCACACTTGATGTACTTTGATTTTTTCAAGTTTGCATGGCATATTAGTTGTAGCTTTATTCAATGATGGTTCAGGGGGATCTCATCATGATAACAACGGCGAATCTGCGTCAACGTTCTTCCATCGAAGAACTCTATCTTCAATCGCAATATTTTACCAAACAACTTCCATTTCAGTATTTTTCGGATTCGCTCTCAGAATTCGTTACGATCCTGAATAAGAACCGGCAGATTGTTTTTTGTAACAGGCCGCTGATCTCCTATCTGCAAGCCAACGATGTAAATGACCTGATTGGTAAGCGACCCGGTGAGGCTCTGCGGTGCCAACATGCGGATAATACCTGCGGCGGATGCGGGACAACGGAATTCTGCAAAATGTGCGGCGCAAATATTGCAATCAGCAAGAGTCAGGACGGCATTGAGGATGTTCGGGAATGCAGGATTATTTCTCAGCCCGATACGAAAGCATTGGAGTTACAGGTGCACGCAACGCCATTTACCTATAACAATGAGTTGTTCACAATCTTCTCATTGATGGATACCAGCGATGAAAAGCGAAGGAAGGTACTCGAAAGTCTTTTCTTTCACGATATCCTGAACATGGTGGGCGGACTGCTGGGATATTCCGAGCTTCTGCAGGATGCCACATCCGAAGAGGCGAAAGAGTACGGATTGGTCATTAACAAACTTGTGGGTGACTTGAGTGACCAGATCGTTTCACAACGGGAACTTACGTATGCCGAACATCAGGCGACGAGGGTTCGTCCCGCCATTATCCATGCGAAATCTTTTCTGGATTCAATCCTCCTCGCATTTGAAAAACACCGGGTATCCAAGAACAAGGTCATTGAAATCGATCCGGTCGCGGAAGATTTCATCTTCGTCAGCGATGAACACATCCTGCGACGCGTGATCGGCAATTTGATCAAGAATGCGCTGGAAGCGACGGAACCTCATTCCACGGTATGGCTTTCATGTACGTTGAAGGAGAACGTTGCGCTCTTCAGCGTACACAATCATCAGGTCATGCCGCATGATGTGCAAATGCAGGTATTCCAACGTTCATTTTCCACGAAAGGCCAAGGACGAGGACTCGGGACGTACAGTGTGAAACTGTTCACTGACCAATATTTGAAAGGGAGCGTCTCTTTCAAATCCAACGAGGATGACGGAACAATATTTACTGTCACCCTGCCGATCGCGTTGGATACACCGAAGATCGGCAATGACGAGACACAGGATTCTATGGAAAAGGTTTTTTCTTAGGCGGCAGGATTCATCTCACACCGATGTATTTTTTCAGATCATTTTCTGCCACCGGATCATCCCCGTGTGGTTGTTTGTAACAGAGCTACAAAAAAATAGGAGCCGGTGGTTTCGGCTCCTATTCACATTTCTTAAAGGTCAATACGAAGGAAGAATTGTTACTCCGCAGAGATCGAGCCTGCATGTGCAAGCAGGATCTCACTGTCCATCACATTCACCTGGCTGAATTCCAGCGTATTCTTATCAAAATAACTGTGGATCACTTCGTCGGTCGTATAGGTAGCAGCAATCCGGATATAATTGTTTTGAATATCCATTGTAATTTTTTCAAGGCAATTTGTGGAAATTCCAATATCAATCGTCTCAATGTTTTTGGATGGATTTGTTTTATCAAACATTGATAACATCACATTGCCGTTCTGTTCGTAACAAACATATGAAAAACGAGTGTTTTCATTGGCATCGATGGAAGAAAGAAGATTGGTCGAGAACATCGTTGCGAAAAGGGTTATCATTAATGCGTCCATGGTATGCTCCTGTTTATTGTGTTACCTGTATAGGTTTCAAACTGCATGCCATAATTTCATTCGGATAATAGACTATAAACTCCATTTTCTTTATGCACCAGTGGGCAATTTACTTTTGCAGGTCTCTGGATAAACATCTATATTTCACACACTCTTATGCCAAAACAAAAATATATTGGAAATATCCTCGTCGCAGACGATGAAAATGATTTTCGGATGATCCTTCAGTCTTTCCTTGAATCCGAAGGACACATCGTTACAACGGCAGAGGACGGTGCCGAGGCAATCAATAAGTTGCAGGATAAGACATTTGACCTGGTGCTGCTCGACATCCGCATGCCCCGGGTGGACGGCGTAGAGGTCCTGCAATTCATCAAGCAGCAATACATCGATACACAGGTGATCATTCTCACCGCAGTGGATGATGTCCGCATTGCTGTGGAATGCATGAAACTCGGCGCATTCCATTTTCTGACAAAACCTTATTCCGTCGATGAATTGCATTCGTTGGTAAACCGGGCGCTGGAACAACGTTCGATGGTGATAGAACTGAAGGTAATGAAGACAGCCATTTCACGTCTGACTTCTTCATCACAATTGATCGGGGAAAGTAAAGAATTTCTGAAAGTATTAGAACTTGCCGGTAAGGTTGCACCAAGTGATTCCACCGTACTGCTGGAAGGAGCAAGCGGCACCGGAAAAGAAGTTTTCGCAAATTTCCTCTACAAAAATTCACCGCGAGCTGAAAAACCATTTGTCGCGCTCAATTGCGCATCGATTCCTGATACATTGATTGAGAGCGAACTGTTCGGGCATGAAAAAGGGGCTTTTACCGATGCGAGCGCAATGCGGCAGGGATTGGTGGAAATTGCAAACGGCGGCACGCTTTTTCTCGATGAAATCGGCGAGATCAGCCCGGTGTTTCAGCCGAAACTCCTTCGATTTATTCAATCCGGAGAATACCGGAGGGTCGGAGGAAATAAAACGTTGAAATCCGATGTTCGCTTGATCTCTGCAACGAACAGGAATCTGTTTAATGAAGTCGCTGCGGGACGTTTTCGGGAGGATCTGCTCTATCGTTTAAATGTGATCACAATACTGCTCCCTTCGCTTATCGATCGGAAAGAGGACATTCCCCTGTTGGCTCAAAATATTCTGGAACGAAAGAATAAACTTCGCGAGAAAAAAGAACTTCATCCGGATGCCCTCCTGTCGCTGAGGGAATATCACTGGCCGGGGAATATCCGCGAACTGGAAAATGTCCTTGAACGTGCGATCATTTTAAGTACGGATGAATTTATACGGCCAAAAGACCTGCTATTGCCGCAACATATGAACGCAAAACAATCTGCTTCCGGAAACGGTTCGCAAAAAATCGGTTCGGCAATGTCGCTGGAAGAGCTGGAAAAAGAACATATCGCTTCAGTTCTTGATAATACAAAGTGGAACAAAAACCTCGCTACAAAAATCCTCGGCATCTCCTTAAAAACATTATATACCAAAATCCACCATTACAACCTGAAAGAAACATAACACTGCATCACAAATCAATCGTGATGCGGTAAACTCTTTTCAACTCTCTGCTCACTATTGTTTCGCACTCAATACCCTATTGAGTAGTGTTCTTTCCTCTTCATGTTTTTCAATCTCCATATATTCCAACCGTTTTGATTCTGCATACAAAACTCTTTTTTCCGTTTTTGTACACCTTTCCCTCGAAATCCCATCCACTCTTCCACCAAACAAAAAAGAGAATCAACTCCACTCGTTTCATTCTTCTCACTAACCTGTCTGGTTAATATTCATCGCTTTTAGCGTTTTTCAGCCATAACTATACATCCCATCATTTTCATTCCCTTTTCCGACACTTTCCTCGAAATCTTCAGTGAAACTGCATTTTAGACAGTTTTACGGATTGTAGTTTCTACAATGCATCGGCAATCTCGTAAAAAAAATACCTCGGCGAAAAGAAAACAGTAAAAAAGCCAATAAAATGGCTCGGTTTTTCACTGGCACTAGCATTGCCAAAATGTATGGCATGGAGCCAAGAACAATGAAAAACTTCTTCTTATATTTCGCCCAAGTAACCTTCGCGCTGACCTCAGCCGTTTACTCTCAAGGATTTGACCTGATGAACGTTCAGCCGTCAGATAAAGCCGCAGTGAGCTCCCACTTTACCGTTACCGAAAGCGGAATAGAACAATATCGCGCCACGGCTATAACACAGCCGTTCGCCATTGTTACCGGCGAAACGTTGTATGTGGCAAAAGAACAGAGCACAACGTCTGTTTCGGACGGAGGAGCCATGGTGACATCATCAACATTGCAACAAAATTATCCGAATCCTTTCAACAATTCCACCGTCATTCGCTATTCCGTGAACGGGATGAGCGATGTGACGATAAAAGTATTCGACATCACCGGCCGTGAAGTAACTACGCTGGTCAACGAGACAAAGAATTCCGGTACCTTCAGTATCGGTTTCTCGAACGATAACATTTCTTCCGGAACGTATATCTACCGGATGATCTCCCGCAGCAACACTGGAAAGACCACTGTTGAGACAAAAAAGATGATCGTTATGAAATAATATGAAAAACTTTCTTCGGATAATTATCGCACTCAGTTCCGTCGCGATCGCACAGCAGTTAGTTGTGAAGACCAACGGCGTAACAAAAAACATTCCTGTGCAAACGATGGATATTACCGTCACTTCCATTGAGAATGCTATTGTTCCCGCGGAAATACCGACTACCCCTGTACGGTTGATCATCGAGTTGAAGGCACCTTCTAAAATTGAAAAACAGTTGAGCGGCGGAACATTTTCGAAAACTTCCGCTGTTGCTGCGAAACAACAATTATCCGCTGTCGGCAGCGGCGCAACAATCGGACGGGAATTCGAGACGGTGCTGAACGGTTTTGCCGTAACAACCCAAAGAGAAAATATCCGGACGATAGCATCCCTGCCGGATGTGAAAACTGTATTTATGGACGTCACGGTAAATGCCTCCCCCGTTTCCACATCTTTCTCCCGTTCGCCTATCGTACCGCAAAGTACCCTCTCGGTCGCAACCGGGAAAGGTATCCGCATCGGCATTATTGACACTGGAATAGATTACATGCATGAATCTCTTGGCGGTGGATTCGGTGCAGGTTTCACCGTTGCAGGCGGATATGATTTCGTGAATAACGATGCAGATCCGATGGATGACAACGGACATGGGACTCATGTCGCCGGAATCATCAGCGGCAATTCTTCCACAATCAGCGGCGCAGCAAAGGATGCGCAACTCTTTGCTTACAAAGTGTTAGATCAAAATGGCAGCGGCTCTGCTTCTACTGTCATTGCCGCCATCGAACGCGCCATCAGCGACAGTGTGCAGATATTGAATTTGAGTTTTGGTTCACCAGACGGTTCTGCAGATGATCCGCTTTCATCTGCAGTCAATCGGGCAGTACGTGCAGGCATCGTGGTTGTTGTCGCGGCGGGAAATACCGGCGATTACGTCTCCATTAATTCTCCTGGTGTTGCGGATCTTGCTTTGACTGTCGGCGCTGCAGATGGCAACACTATTGCATCATTCAGCTCAAAAGGACCCGAAACCGAACGATATACTATCAAGCCGGATGTGGTGGCTCCGGGTGTGAACATTCTTTCTGCAAAAAACGGCGGTGGATACGTGCTCATGAGCGGAACTTCCATGGCAACACCGTTCGTTACCGGCATTGCGGCAGCAATAATGGAATTGCATCCGAACTGGAGCGCTATACAGATTCGCGATGCGATCATCTCCAATACTGTCGATCTGGAAAAACCATTATTTTCCCAAGGCCATGGGAAAGTAAACTATGCCGAACTCACTTCAACTGTTTTTTCCAGCCCCGCACAACTCAGTTTTGGATTTAATCCTCCGGGAGAATCAACGTGGACAGAACAGCGTTCGATCAATGTCTATAATGAAAGCGATGTGAATAAGACATATCGTTTTATCTCCACAACAACCAATGCTGCGCTCAATTTTCAGTTTACTCCGGCAACAATAACGATTGCACCGCATAGTTCTGGGGAGATTCATGTCCAGCTCGAAACGAATAATGCTCTCCTGAGCAATAACAACTCCTTTGAGAACGGATATTCGGGAAAACTTCTTGCCGTCGGAACGTCAGATTCTCTTGTGATCCCGTTTGCGTTTATCAAAGCTCCCATCCTGCAGCTGAAATTCTCCGAAGTCCCCTGGCTGGTGATGGTGCATAACGGAAGCAATTTTTCAAAAACGTATTCTCCAAAAATCAATATGCTCTCTCTTATCTTGAAAGACGGCACCTATAATGTGGTGACTTGCTTCTATGGATCCCGATATGTGATCAACGAAGGGGTGAACGTCGGCGGTAAAGCGGATGTGGAGATTTCCAGTCTCGGCGCGGAATATCCCGTCAGTTTCCAGCCGGTGGATGAACACGGAGAGAAAATTGATCTCGGCATGTTGAAAGGAACGTACAGTTATCTAGAAACAATCGTGCACAAATCGACGGGATATGCTGTGGTCGGTATGGGAGGTGGAAAAACAACAGCACATACTAATCGTCCGAAATATTTTTCTGCGTTGAGCAACAACTATTCGTATGGATATTCGTTGACACTGCAGCCGAACAATCTCAAATCCTATACCTATGATGTCATCGTCGATTCTGGCATCACTGCTGCAGCTCCGGTCAATTTCACTGCAAGCGATATGAAACATGTGCAGGTGAAGTACACTCTGGCGTCAAATGTGCAGCGTGCATTTCCTATCACCTGGACGACCTTTATTGGAAAGTATTCAAGTTTGGGTGTGACATTCTATGATGGGAATGCAGATCCAATGACATTTCCTTTTACACAAGAAACATTTTACACACAACGGAAAGTGCAATTCCCCATCTTCCATCAGCGCGAAGCATATAGTTTCTAATTATACAACATTCCGCAGTGTTCGTTTTTGTGGACGCCGTATGACGGTGTCCTACAAATAACACAAAAGCCGACGAGTGTCGGCTTTTGTGTTTCAGAACGTAGCGGGAATTTCGCCGGGGACGAATTTCAACGATTCGGAGTTCATGCAATACCGCAATCCTGTCGGACGCGGTCCATCATCAAACACATGACCCAGATGTGCATCGCACCGCGCGCAGTTGACTTCAATCCTTCTCATCCCATAACTCAGGTCCGATTTTTCCACAACATGATCCTTCTTCACCGGCTGAAAGAAACTCGGCCACCCGGTCCCTGAATCGAACTTGGCATTCGACGCAAACAACGGCAGATCGCAGCAGACACAGAGATAGATCCCCTCTTTCTTATGATCGTAGAATGCTCCGCAGAATGCACGTTCCGTTCCCGCTTCGCGCGTTACGGCGTACGTTTCGGGGGGAAGGAGTTTTTTCCATTCCGCTTCCGTCTTGACGACTTTCGGCATTCCCGGTTTGTACACATCCTTCAAATACTCAGCGATCGGTTTCATTGTTGTATCCTTCTGTGTAGGTGGTAATTTCCGTTTTTGCATCATACTTGCAAGAGGTTTTTGCGAGAAAGCGGAGACTAAAGCAATCAGCAAAATCCCTGCGATAAGGATGAGGGTTATTGGTTGAATTTTCATAGATGTAGTTCTCCTTCGCATCATACAACACCGGCACTGGCACCAAAGTTTTCACAAAATGATAAAAAAAGTCTCACGAAAATGTGAGACTTTTTTGTTTTGTGCTCAAAAAAGAGCCGTTTATGCAAAGTGTTTTTGTAACGAGTCGATATCGACGATCTCGTTCATTTCAATTGCCGACGCAGCGATCGTTCTGCCGATCCCGTTCCAAAGTTGATTTGATGAAAAGACGGAGAGATCTCCAAAATCGACAATCCTTCCCTTCCACATAAACTCCGATGAAGCGCTCACCTCTTCCAAGTTGATTCCGATATCAGCAACGATCGGTGCGCGGCCGTCGAGAAATGTGACTGTCGCTTGCTTGATAATGATGTCGTACAACAGTTTGGTGTTCATCGGAATCTGTTCGTACACGTCAATGCTTGTTTTTTCGTACGCTTTGGTCGCTATGGAGTGCGTTACTGCCAGAATCGCAACACAGTTCAATTTCCGGATGAACATTTTTTCCGGATCGTTCTTCCATCCGCCCGATTCCACAAGCACTGTGCTGGTTCCCCACTTTTGGATGTTATCCCCGAACGCACGCGGTTCGAACGAATCGTCATATTTTGCGATGTTCTTCTTTACAAATTGTCCCAGCACCAGCGCAAATTCCGATGCCAGTTTTTTGGAACGGAGCCGAACGGCGTTATCCGATTTTTCCACGTTGAATGCAGGCGAAAGAAGCGAGATCACGGCAACAGTTCCCTGATCTCCAACGGAGTACCGCGGATCCTGATCGTGCAGATTGAATCCGATTTCCGGATTGTACGTATCCCGTGTCGCTTTCAGGATTCTTGCTTCGGGGGTCTGTAACTTGAGCGCGTCGCGGTTCATATCAATTCCCTGCGCCGTGCGGCGCTGGAACCGTTCCGCTCCGTCCGGATTGAGCATCGGAATAATGAGCAGCGTTGTTTCTTTCAGGATCGTAGAGATCTCCGGTGAATTCTTATTGATTGCCATGTAATTCAACAGATCGAGCAGTGCCATAGTGGCGGTCGGCTCGTCCCCATGCATTTGTGACCACATGAAGATCTTCGTCGGTCCGGTCCCCAGCGTCAGCAGATTGATAGATCGATTCTCAGCAGAACTGCCGATCTGTTGCATCTGCATCGTATCGCCGAGTGCATTTTTTAACGTTGCAAGAAACTTCATCAGATCGGCATGGTTGAACCGGCGTGTTGTGATTGCGGAGAATTTGTACGAGTCGTATGTGTCGAAAAGTGTTTTGGAAAATTGCGGATTGGTCAGTGTTGTACTCATGGAAAATGGGAAAATATTAATATAAACTGTAACCGCAGCCCAATACGGACAGGAACTGCGCTCGTCATAGTAGAGTGTACCAAAAAATTTCCTCAATTACAGCATCCGTCCGGAAAACGATGAGGGAATGTGAGTTTATCAAACAACTGGAAATGAAATTCCATAATAATATAGGAGAACCTCGATGCCGTTTTCGTGTGAATGCTTTCCTCAAAGCAGTTGAGAACTGGTAAAAAAATTTCACTTTGAATAGGATTTTCAGCAAATATCTTCAATAAATATAGGCGAAAGTAGCTCTTGGGATTTTAGCCATATTTTCGTATTTTTGTAAACATTTTGAATCCCGAGAGTTCGGGATTTTTTTATCATTATTGAACAACAGTACAAGTAAGGAGTTTTTCAGTGGAAGTTACCGTAAACAATGTGAATGATTGCGTTCGTGAAATGACCGTGACAATGTCCCAGGAGGAGTTGGCTCCGCATTTTGAAAAGGCGTACAAAGAAGCTGCTCCGGCGTTGGAGATCAAAGGATTCCGCAAGGGCAAAGTGCCAATGCACATGGTAAAGAAGATGTTCGGCCCGAGCATAGAGTACCAGGCTGTGGAAGAGATCACGAATGATGTATTTCGCACGGAGATGGAATCACGCAATATTAATCCTGTCGGCACGCCACAGATCAACAAGATCGATTTCAAGCCGGGCACACCTCTCACTTTCATCGTGAAGTTTGAAATTCGTCCCGAATTCGAATTGAAGGAT
>JBAYJG010000008.1:0-26124 GCA_041665225.1 Bacteroidota bacterium | reverse complement strand
TAGAGCCGCGGAACGATCTTATCCCGAATATCTACCGGCGTCAGTGGATTGATGTAGATGCCGGTCCCGCCTTCAAATCCCGCCGGCACGTTTATCCGCAGCCGCAGCAGGATATGCCACGGCATCTTATAGACCGCATCAAACGGCGTGTAATACCATTCTTCATTGCAGGATAATTGTTCCGTCAACGCTGCATGACAGGCATGGACCAGATTGCTTACACCGCGAATTTCTTCTTCCGTCTGTTCGTGCGGACGGGCGAAGTACGATTTTGAATAGATCTTGATAGTAGGATACCGATGACCGATGCCGATACAGGCCACTGCCGTATCGTTCTCCGCAAAGACCAGATTATACTGTGCGGCAAGATTCACACCCAATTCGTTGAACACATTCGGTTCCTGCTGTACCAATTGCAATTGACTGCTGATGGACGCACCCCATTCATCCAGGCCGCAGATCTGTTTATGCAAGTGATCGAATGAAGCGCCGGCCGGCTTCAGCCAGTTCTGGAAAATAGAGATATAGCGGATGTACCGGTTGTAGTCCACCATATTCTTCATCGCTTCAATCGTGAAGCGGAAATATTGGAAATGTTCCTCCACGCTCAGCCATCCGGAGGATCGAAGTTGTGTATCATTCTCCGCCTGATCGATATAGTGCGATTTGGCAATGATCAGTTCGTGACATCCGCCGAAGAACGCGTCGAGCATTCGCAGCTTGTCGAATACTTCCTTCTTGTGAATCTCATCCTCAGTCTTCCCCGACTGTTTCAGTTTGTAATGAATGATGTCATTGATATGCTTGCTGCCGAGCGGATTGTTGATGTATGAATCGCGCCAGGCGGTGAGCTCGGTATTAAGCTTGTAGCCGTAATTCTTCTTCCAGTAATCGATTGTGACGATCTCGAACAGGTTACCAGTCCGGCGGAATTCTGCTACCGTGTTGCCGTATTGATCGGGTGGAATATGGTTGAGTGTTTCATACCGGTCATTCACTTTCACCAGCCGCGCTTTTTCCGGCGGAACGTCAAAATACCGGGATTTGCAGAAACTGCAGTACTCTTCAGTCTCTTTTTTCTGAATCGGGTTGGGAGTGGTATTGCCGGCATTGGTGAGAGGTTTGTTGCCGCGTCCGGGAACTGCCCAGACTTCGGTGCCGGTGAACGGATTGATCTGCTTCACCGTGCCGTCCGGCATTACATTATAGTATGCATTGTAATTGCGGGGAAACATACATGTTTCCTTTCTTCCGGATGCGGCTGTGAATTCCGGAATCGGTCATCCATCAACAGCCGCAGAGCGTGCACGCCATCCGGTAAATTGCCGGACAGCGCGCTGCATCTTCAGATCTTTGTCGCAACTTTCAACATCTGCTGAACCTTCTTGGGTGAGTTCGCTTCCGCATAGAACCGGATGATCGGTTCGGTACCGGAGGCACGCACGAGAATCCATCCGTCTTTGGTTACCAGTTTCACACCGTCGGTCATATCGTACCGTTTAATCTCAAACGGACCGACCTTTTTCGGCTTGCTGTTGTAGAACTTCATCACTTTTTCTTTTTGCGCGATCGTCAGGTGTGCATCAATCCGGCCAAAATGATGCTCACCAAACTCGTCAAACAGTTCTTTCACCAGCTGGCTTAGTTTCATTCTCCGCACCGCCATCACTTCTGCCAGGAGGAATCCGATGAAGATACCGTCCCGTTCCGGCAGATGTCCTTTTACGGCAATACCGCCGCTCTCCTCGCCGGCGATGATGATATCTTTTTCCGTCATCAGGCGACAGAGGTATTTGAATCCAACCGGGGTTTCATACAACCGCACATTGTAGTGATCGCACATCTTGGTGATCAGGTCTGTCACAGAAAGCGATTTTGCCACCGCGCCTCGGTAATGTTTCCGTTCCATCAAATACTTCAGCAGGATCGCAAAAATCTTGTGTGAGTCGACGAAATTCCCTTTTTCATCCATCGCGCCGATGCGGTCAGCATCGCCGTCCGTTGCAAAGCCGAGGTGGTATTTCCCCGCACGCACTTCCATGCTCAGTTCTTCCGTATTCTGCGGCAACGGTTCGGGATTCGTTGTACCAAAGGAAGGATTGTAGTCGCTGCGAATAGTGCCGATTTTCGGCAGCAGTAATTCGGGAATGCCCATACCGGCGCCGTGCATGGCATCGTGGATAATCTTCAGTTTCACCGATTTAATCAGATCGAACTCGATCTTCGTCTGTAGATCAGCCACATAGATCTTCGTGAGATCAATAAACTGAATCATCTTGCTCTTCACGAGCTCGTCGAACGGCTTGATCTCAACTGGTAGTTCGGTCACATCCTGCAGCGGTGCAAGTTCTTTCTCTACTTCAGCAACCATCTCCGGGTGCGCCGGACCGCCGAAATCCCCTTTGATTTTGAATCCATTATACTTCGCCGGATTATGGCTCGCAGTGATTACGATTCCCCCCGCCGCTTTTTTCTTCACAACGCCGAGCGACACCATCTGTGTCGCAGAGATCTTGTCCGCCAGCATCACTTTCAATCCTGTTGAAGCGATCACTTGCGCCGCACAATGGGCAAACTCTTTGGAAAGGAAGCGTGCATCATATCCGATGACGATCCCGTTCTTCGCAAGTTTATGCCGTAAAAAATACCTTCCTGTTGCGAGAGAGACTTTTTGCACTCCTGCAAAGGTAAAATCTTCCGCAATTACTCCTCGCCATCCGTCAGTACCGAACTTTATTTGAGCCATAGATTTGTCGTTGAATTATATATAAATGGATAAATGATGGAATACGATATCTGTAACAGGTTATTGATACGAAATAAGTTCTGTCCGTTCGCGACCGAAATAGGCGAATGCAGAATCCGGATGTTGTTCCGAAGTATACAATCCGGAAAACGTCAGCGTACGAAGAATCAAACCTTCGCGCGCGACATAATCATACCATTGCAGGGATGTATCTTTCGTTGCACCGAAATAGATCTCCGTTTTAATCTTCGAACAGATGAACCGTCCCGCTTTCACTGCAATTTCTTCAATACCGACCACCTCGCGTTTTTCCAGGAATGGGGTGCGGAACGAGATCCAGACGCTGTTCATCGTCAACGGGAAATGATAGACGATCCGGTTTTCCGATCGTTTCGAAATTGAATCGGTAATATTCACATGCTGCGCAGCAGCAACCCGCACCAAATACGGCAATGTGAATTGAGAATATGCGGCGGGCGTAATATCGGACTTTGGCATAACAAACGGGACAGTACCAATCCCAGCATATCCGACTTCCGTCAACGAATCGTTCGCATTGCGATACCACACCCTGGAAATACCCGAAGGATATTTTTTGGATCGCACTTCCATTAGCGTCAGATTCGAATAACCAAACTGTTGCTCTGAATTCGAGAGTACTGAAACCGTCAGACTATCGCGAGTAGAAAAGATCTGACTCTGGGAAGAATCCCGGCCAAATGTCCATTCATAGAGATTGTGTGAACCGGTAAGAAACGGGATACCTGTTGGAGGCTGAAGGGATGAAGTATCTGGAATCTCCTCCTGTTTACAGGCAGAAAAGAACAGCATAAGAACTACAGCAGCGAATTTATTCATTGATGTATTGATCCTACCGATCCATCGAAAAAAATTTATAGTGCTGGCTGAAAATATACAAAAAAATGAAAAGGGAAAAAAGAACCAAAATCACTCGCCTGAACAATATATTCCTGCTACACCCTTTCTTTTTCTGCATTTCTGTCGTTCCCGCGCTCTTTCCATTCCGAACAAAAACAACTGTGCCGCACGCCGGTCGGACCGGATGCGGCACAATATTGTATCACAGACAGCACGATTTACCGCTTCACATTGAACGCGCTCAAACCTGCATAGATAGCATTCGTATCCAGTTCCTCTTCGATCCGGAGTAATTGATTGTACTTCGCGATCCTGTCCGTTCTGCTTGCACTGCCGGTCTTGATCTGGCCCGCATTGGTCGCCACGGCGATATCGGCGATAGTGGCATCTTCCGTTTCACCGGAACGATGGCTGATAATCGCAGTGTAGTGCGCACGCTTTGCCATTTCGATCGCATCCAGCGTTTCGGTCAGTGTGCCGATCTGGTTCACTTTCACCAGGATAGAATTTGCAACACCCTGTGCGATGCCTTTGGCGAGGAATTCGGTGTTCGTCACGAACAGATCGTCCCCGACCAGCTGGACTTTGTTGCCGATTGTATCGGTAAGCAACTTCCAACCTTTCCAGTCATTCTCGGCCATGCCGTCCTCGATGGAAATGATGGGATAGTTATCCACCCATTTTTTCCAGTATGCCACCATTTGCTCAGCGGAATATTTCTCCTGCGTGGATTTATAGAACAGGTAGGTGCCATCGCTTTGGTACATCTCGCTACTTGCCGGATCCAGTGCGATGAATACATCTTCGCCCGGTTTATATCCCGCTTTCGTAATTGCATCCATGATAACGTCGAGTGCTTCATCGTTCGATTTCAGGCTGGGAGCAAATCCTCCTTCGTCGCCGACAGCGGTGTTGTATCCTTTTTTCTTGAGAACTCCTTTCAGGGAGTGGAATACTTCCGTTCCCATCCGCAGCGCTTCCGCAAATGTGGGAGCGTTTGCCGGAACGACCATAAATTCCTGGAAGTCGACGTTGTTATCTGCATGACGTCCGCCGTTGATGATATTCATCATCGGTGTCGGAAGAGTTTTTGCGTTTGTACCGCCGATATAGCGATAG
Organism: Bacteroidota bacterium; assembly: GCA_041665225.1. Lineage (GTDB taxonomy): Bacteria > Bacteroidota > Ignavibacteria > UBA10030 > UBA8401 > UBA8401. Next base: position 21,380 of record JBAYJG010000008.1, on the reverse strand, counting down.
AGCGGGACATTGAAATAGTTCGCCGTCGCTTTTGCCACAGCAAGCGAAACGGCAAGCATCGCATTGGCGCCGAGTTTCGATTTATTTTCCGTGCCGTCCAGTTCAATCATCAGTTTATCGATGCCGACCTGATCCTGCGCATCAAAACCGGTCAATTCCTCTGCGATAACATTGTTGACATTTTCCACTGCTTTCAAAACCCCTTTGCCGAGATACCGATTCTTATCGTCATCACGCAGTTCCACCGCTTCATGCTCGCCGGTCGAAGCGCCGCTGGGGACCGCTGCTCGGCCGACGGTACCGTCTTCCAGTTCGATTTCCGCTTCCACGGTCGGGTTCCCGCGTGAATCGAGGATCTCGCGCGCCCAAACATCAGTGATTATTGACATATATGCTCCAATTCCAAAAAAATAATTAATGTGGTGAGTAGTGATTGATGAATTTCGTCAAAAAACAGAAGAAAGGAAAGTGAATTATTCCTTGAATGTTGTCCACAGAAAGCGTAGGTTTGCACAATATTTCGCATGGAGATTGAATGAAATCCCTTGTCATTACACTGCTCATCGTGTTGTGGTCACTGACCGCCGCAGCACAATCACAGGAACCACCGAACGTTGTTCACTTCAAACAACTGCAAAAAATATTGCCTGTCGCTGCACCAGAAGGTTTCACCCGGGAAAAGCCAAAAGGTCAGACGATTTCCAATTCCAGCGTAGCTTCCTCCATCACTTCCGTTGACTTTACGGCACAGAAAGATGAGAAGCGGCTGCGGACAATGGAGGATGGAACAGAAGATTCCGTCGATGTCGAAGTCCATTATAGAATAATTGTGGAGATCTCTGATTACGCCGGACTGGGAGAGGCAATGGCTGTAGCTCTGCAAATGATCACCGGCACTGTGATGCAAAGCGAAACGGAAGAAGGATACGAAAAATCCGTCACGTTCAACGGTTATAAAGGCATAGAAAAATCCCACGAAGACCCGTATTCCAAATACTGTTCTCTGCAGCTGGTGGTCGGAGACCGCTTTATCGTCACCGTAACGGGAAAAGGTTTGACCGACATTCCGATGCTGCAATCGCTTCTGAACTCAATGGATCTGAAGAAACTGCAGGCAATGAAATAGCACTCTGAAAAACTTTGATGATTGCCTGTTGCCATTGAGGCTCGGACTTCCTACGTTCACCCTTGTTTCACACATCAATTTCTTACACCTATTCCGGAGGTTACCATGGAATTCAAGATCAATTATATTGCGGTAGCAATAGCGGCTGCAGTCATGTGGGTACTCGGCGCTGTATGGTATAGCGTCTTTTCTGCTCAGTGGATGATGTACACAGGCATAACGGAAGAGATGGCAAAGAGCATGACCGGTATGGACATGGCGTACTTGTACGGCGGTTCATTCATTGCGTACCTGATCCTGTTTTACGTCCAGTCTCACGTTCACATCGCGTTTCAGGTAAAGGACTTGAAGGGCTCCCTGCAGGCTGCAGTTTGGAACTGGTTGGGATTTGTCGTTACTGCCATGTATGTCTCAAATTCATTCCAGGGTAAATCCATTGTCCTAACGATGATCGACGGCGGATACTGGCTGTTCGGCATGGTCATCGGCGGAGTGATCCTGATGAAGATGAACAAGTGATTGGTAGCAATACGGAAATACAGTTCTGATATTATTTCTTCGGAAGTCCTGTGTCCGGATCGAATTCAATCTTTTTTTGCTGCTCAACCGGTAGTCCCGTCATTGGATCGATCTTTTGTTGCAACGGCATCGGTTTCGAGGAAACCGCAGTGTAGACAATGATATCCCCTTCAACAGTGTACGTTTTCAGGTCGAAGAGAAACGGTTCGTAAATAAAAAATGAAAATGGAGGAAAGATAAATGCGCCGGCAATGCCGATAACGATCGGCAACAGGAAATCACCGACTTCTGTCTCTCCATGAATTTGCAGATTGATGATCGCATCACCCGGTGTTGCGCGTAATTGTTTCTCCAGCATCGCTTGAACATCCGGTTTTCCACTGCCGATCAACCGATGGAGAAACACAGCACTCAAATCCTGATGGAAAGTGAAATGAGTGACAACGGTATATGGTGTCGATGTGTTTGCATTCATCATCACCGGTACCGGGGTATTGATCGCGTCGAAATGTACAGCACATCCATAAAAACACATCGAATACAGAAAACATATCACCACGACATTCCGATATTTCGCTTTCTGCCACTCTATTGAGACCATATCTTCTGGGTCAATTGTAGATTGAATGCTAAACTGTTTTTGAAGAAAGCAAATGTCACTGTTTGGGAAGTCCTGTTTCGGGATCGAATTCCAGGACAGATTTCCCCGGCATCGGAGCGGTTGCGAGCGTATCAACTGCTTTTTTTATTTGTACGCTCCCTTCGTCATTCCCGGCAAATTTTACAATATCCCCTTGTACGGTATAGGTTTTTGAATCAACCATAACCGTAATTTTCAAATTTACCACTGCATCACCCGGTGATTTTTTCATTTCCTGACCGATGATCGTCATCAGTTCCGGCGGATCACCGCCGAAGATTCGGCTTCCGATCGGTGTCGTAAATCCCAAGCTCGTAGAAAAATGACGGATAACGGAATACGGCCGTCCAGCATCCGCCGTCATGGAAACAGGAATCGCTAAACCGTCCGCGGAGAGTTCGATGATCCGGGAACAACCCGCACAGCACAGGATAACTGTACACACAAAAACCGATTGAACTCCCCTGCGGGTCATAAATGTTTTACAATTCAAGAATTCTCCAGAAGAAGACAAAATATGCTTCCTTAAAGTGGACACCAAATCGGAAACTGTCATTCATGGCATACAAAAATCCAAAATCAAAATCGATCAACCGGTATTCTCCCCCTTTCGCATCGAGTACAAACGGGGTTGAATCGGAAAGATAATCCCGCCGCACTTCATTAAGTGTCCGATAGCGGTATCCGTTGTCTGCCCACACGGTAGCAGCAAATTTCAGATTTTTCGTCAAGTCATATTCAAAGGCGCCCCAGATCCGGAACGGAACACCGTTCATATTTTCGTCCGTCCATTGATACGCAGTATCAAGAATATTATCTCTGATGAACGGCAGTGTGCTTGTCTTAATCCCGAAATGATATCCCATCTCTCCCCGGCCGCTCTCCAACGACCAGAGTTTTGAATACACAAGGTACAATTCCGCATAGAATGCTGTTTTGTAATCTTTTTTAATCGTTTGATCGACACCGATAAATCCAAGGGCCGGATCGGTCAGCAGCAGCTTCGTTGATTTATTTTTAATGTACTGAGTATAATTTGCCAGCACCGTCGCCATTTCGTGGCGACTGTAGAGATCCAGGCCGACTGCGATCCCGGTCCGCTGCGTGGCGGAAATATCATGATAGAATTGCCACATCGGTTTCAGATTCAGATCGCCGTTGAAATTGTTTCCGAACGACGTGCGGACCATGAACTGTTCGGTGAATCCATACCCGATAGAGAGTCCGCTGATGTACATGGCATTCGCTTCCAGTGGAAATGCCGTCGCATCAAGAAAGATATCTGTGAGCGATACCTGGCTCCGGTAGAACCGCTTTTTTTCTTCCGCCCACGGGACCAGTTTACCGCCATGATACCGATTCATATCCCGGATCTCTTTTTTGTCGATCACAACATCGCCGTACTTGGAACGGATAGAGATTGATTCCACCGTCTCCTTGATTACCGGCCCGACATATCTGCTCTCGTCGCGTTTCGAAATCTCGGCGGTCTCTTCCAGAATATCTGCAGTGGGAATCTTCAGTATTCCTTCCTGCGTCTCGAGAAAACAAATTCCCTCTTCAATCTTAGCGATGGTCCCCTGAATGATGTTGCCGTCCACCAGATGGAATCGTTTGGACATTCCCGGCTCCAAAAATTGCGCAAGGATTTGTCCCCGGTTATTTTCGTCAGCGGCAGATTGCACACTTTGTTGTTGAAGAGACACTGGCATCTGCTGGGGTGTTGGTTTGGCGGTTTCTGTCTTTGGTGCCGGGAGTAGCTGCGGTTCAGATTGGAAGATTCTGATGATCTCTGCCGCTTGTCTCCGGGTCAGATCCGACACTGCCTTGCCGAATTTTTGGACAGTGAAATTATTGAGATCGGTGATCGTATATCCTTTTGCTTCGGAGAGGGCAATAATTGCATTGTTCTGCGCCGGCAGGATTTTCTCGTCATCCTGAGAATACACGGATATGAAAACGATTGACAACAGCAGGAAGGTTGCGTTTCTCATACATCCTCCTTACGGATGGATTGTGTAAGTATCGCTTGCAGAGATTTGTAGTGCGGAAATGTACATAATTTCCTAGACGGGAAACAGACATGATCATAGGATTTCATAAATTTATGATTACTGAAAGACTGTTTTCTCTTTTTAGGCTGATTTATACCTATTTAGAAATTCCCGTTTGAATCTTTTTATTTTGTTTCCATATTACATTATGAAATACCTGCTTGCACCGAACGCCATGAAAGGAGCGTTAACCGCCCAAAAGATAGCCACTATCCTTTCTAAAACGATCCGCAGGAAAGACCCTTCTGCAGAGATTATCATGGCACCGATCGCCGATGGCGGCAACGGAACACTGGAATGCCTGATGGATGCGCTCGGTGGTACAATCTATGAACGTGAAGTGACCGGACCTATACCAACAATTAAGGTAAAAGCGCGATACGGAATCACCCGGCAAAACCGTGCAATCATCGAATCAGCCGAAGCAATCGGTCTGCATCTGCTGACGCCGACTCCGGAAACCATTGCCGCTTCTACATCGCGCGGCATTGGAGAATTACTTTCGGCTGTGATGGAACATTCCTGCACCGAAATTTGGATTGGCCTCGGAGGTACAGCAACAAACGATGGAGGAGCTGGTGCGGGCGCGGCATTGGGTTTTTCATTGTTGGATCAGCACGGAGATCCTCTGCGCGACGGCAGCATTCCACTTCTGCAGTTGAACCGTATTCTCCCTCCCACATCGAACAATCAACATTGTCCGATCACCATCCTGTCCGATGTGCAGAATCCTTTGCTGGGAGAAAGCGGCGCCACCTATACATTCGCCCGACAAAAAGGGGCTTCGGATGATCAGCTTCCCTATCTGGAATCCGCCCTGCATCATTTTGCGGAAACAGTCCGTTCCGATCTACAGAAAGATTTTTCCACTGCTCCTGGCAGCGGTGCTGCAGGGGGACTTGCGTATGAATTGATGACCTTCTGCAATGCAACTCTTGTTTCCGGAATCGATCATATTTTGGATGCAACAGATTTCGAAACGGAGATCACCGAATGCGATCTGATTGTTACAACGGAAGGCATGTTGGATGGACAGACGCTGTTCGGGAAAGGAATCGCCGGAATAGCCCGCCGTGCGCAGCAATTTCAAAAACCGGTCCACGCATTTGTGGGACGGATCAACGGCGATGCAGATGAGTTGCGGACCGCATTACAACTCGCTTCACTGACACAAATTTCTCCGGAGGAACTCACCACTCCGGAAGCAATGCGAGACGCCAGCTGGCTGCTGGCAGACGCCGTGTTCCACCATCATTTTTAATACTACAATACTGCGAAGACGCAAAGAATACATATCAGAGAAGGAGTAAGTCCATTGTGAAAGAGACAATCATAAACCAGATAAGAGTATTTTTCTTTTTTGTTGTTCTCATTGGATCATCCGTATCCGCACAATCGCTCGACGATCTTGGTATTTCTGTCTATGGCGAAGAACGGCAATACGTCTTCACCAACAAAGAAGCTGGAACATATCACGGCGAAGTGAACGGACTAAACGCCGGCGGGTGGCAGGGCTGGTTCATTAATGCAGAAAAGATCTTTCACGACTATTCATTACGCGTTAATAACGTCCCGCTCAATAGATCAACAACACATTCTATTGTGTTTCCTCATCAACTGATCCGTACGTATGCGGACGGAACAAAAGAAACGGTGACGCTGCTGGACAGCATCGACATCCTCCTGATAGAAGTGAACAACCGCTCGGCGCAGATCTTGGCACAGCCGACGGAGAATTTTGCACTGGATTCAGGTCGTACTGCAGAATCACTTCATTGGAAACGAACCAACACTGCATCCGACATCGTTCCGACCGATATCATCGTTGTTCGGAATGAACGAAAATCATCTGTGGTGTTTGCAATTGCCGCAGGAAGGAATCTTCACTCCTTGGCTGCAGCCGCAAAAGCCGCGGTTCAGCATCCCGAACGCTACACCTCCATGAGAAAAAACCGGATGCAGCACTTTCTTTCGCTCTCCTCAACAACAACTAGCGATAAAGAATTGACTCTCGCCATTGCATGGGCAAAACTACAAGTGGATGCGCTTATTATGAACCAATCTACCGGAGGAGCAAGGACAAAAGGGATTTTTGCAGGGCTTCCATGGTTTAATAATTATTGGGGGCGAGATTCGTTCATTTCTCTTCCCGGAGCAACATATGTCATTGGCAATACTCTGGATGCGCGAGATGTGCTCCGGTCGTACGCCGCATTTCAAGAACTGGATACTGCTAATACCAATTATGGACGGATTCCGAATCTGGCCACCCCGCAATCGGTCATCTATAATACAGCGGACGGCGCTCCATGGTTCGTAAAATCGCTCTATGAATATGTGAAATACTCCGGCGATGTCGATTTCATCAAAGAAATGTATCCGGTCATTGCCCGTTCGATCGACGGAACAATCAAATACCACTCCGATACGCTCGGTTTTCTTACTCATGCGGATGCTGAAAGCTGGATGGATGCCGTCGGTCCTAACGGTCCATGGTCACCCCGCGGCAGCCGCGCCTGCGACGTTCAGGCGCTATGGCATCAACAACTGATGGTCGGCGTATTCTGCGCCGAATACTTCAATGACTTCCACAATGCCGCACACTGGAAAAATTTAGCCGACAAACTGGAAAAGAATTTCTCCATGTACTTTATCGACACGACTTCACAGCTGATCTATGATCATCTTACTCGCACTGGCATTCCCTCCGCCGACCTCCGGCCAAATCAGTTATTCGCGTTCGACATGGCAATCCCGGAACAGGTAAGACAATCAATGGTCCGCACCGTTTTGAGTAAACTAGTCTACGAACACGGCACAACAACACTCGCACAGTCGGATTCAAATTTTCATCCATTCCACGAATATCCGCCGTACTATGTGAAGGATGCAGCATACCATAACGGCACGGTATGGACCTGGCTGAACGGCGCTGCGATTTATGCGGCAACACGGTATGATTTACAGGATGTTATTTATCCCGTCACGAAGAATTCCATCCATCAGATGTTGTATCGCGGAACTGTTGGAGCATTATCCGAGCTGCTCGATGCACACCCTCGTTCCACTACCGAGCCGAGGCTATCCGGGACGTATTCACAAGCGTGGAGTCTGGCTGAATTCATCCGCTCCATGTATCAAGATTATTTCGGTATCAGTGTCGACATCCCCTCAAAAGCGATTCGCATCCAGCCGAAATTGCCTGCAGAGCTTTCGTCGGTAGAATTCGAACAGCGTATCGGTACCGCTTCTGCAAAGATTTCCTATCGTCGTTCAAATGAAAAAGTCATAATCACGATCATTCCAAAAAATTTAAAAGAACAATTTAGAGTGAACTATCTCTGGGTTTATCCGAACGGCGATGCAGTGGTTTCGCCGGTTGATCTGCTGCCGGGAAAGACTGTTACCATCGAGCATACTCTTTCAACGTTTATGGTTTCGTACGATAAAAAGAAAACAATTGCAGAGAGGAATAGTCCGAAGATCTTTCTTCGCAATTTTTCCGACAAGAAATACTTTGCAGACCTTTCACTGGCCAAACCGGACGTGCACCATGATTTTCCTGTTCTTCGCGGACCCTCGCACCCTCTCCTTCCTCATAGTGTTGTGAGGGCAAACAATCCTTCGGCATCGCTGCTGGCGGAAGCGTCTGATCCGGAAGGGGATGATCACGGAGCAACAGGAACATTCCAATATCCGCTGAGCCAACATTTCAAAAAAGGGATTCTGGATATCACGCACGCCGCATTTTGGTACGATGAAAAAAATCTTTACTGCACCCTCTCCTTCGTCCAGCTGTACGATCCCGGCTGGCACCCGGAATATGGATTTCAATTGACGCTGGCAGCCCTGGCAATTAATACCGGAAACGGAGAACAGATCACAGTCGGAGCAAATTCATCATTTCAGCTAGACTCATCCCGTGCGTATAACAGGCTGATTCTTGTCGGCGGCGGCGTACGGGTATTGGATGGTACCGGCAAAATCCTTTGCGAATATATCCCCCGGCAGGAGGACGCTGTAAATCCGATTGGAAATGTTCGTGGAAAGTCGATTGAGTTTGCCGTGCCGCTTGAGTATCTTGGAACACCGACACCATCATGGAAGATTTCCATTCTTGTTGGTGCACAGGACGATCACGGCGGCGCCGGGATTGGGGAATTCCGTTCTGTGCAGCAATCGGTGAGCGAATGGCTTGGCGGGGGAAAAACGGATCTGAACGATTCGAACGTTTACGATGTTTTGTTGATACACTAACAATTTTCATATGGAGGAAGTATGTTTTTCTTAATTTTTATCCTTGTTGCGGTTGGGGCATTTGTCTCTTGGCGCTCAATGCGCATTAATCCTAACACAAAAGGTTCGTCAAATATTTCCATGCTGGTGGCCGTCGGCGCGCTTGTTGCAGCACTCTCCAATTGTTTTACTGTGATACCTGCCGGCACGGTTGGTGTTGTTGATTTCTTTGGTACAGTCTCAGACAATACGTTGAAATCGGGAATCAATATGGTCAATCCCCTTGCACGTATCGTTAAGATGTCCATCAAGACACAGGAGATCAAAGAAGTGATGGATGTCCCGTCCAAAGAAGGATTGACCGTCCAATTGGAGGTAAGTCTGCTCTATCATTTGAATCCCGAGAAAGCGGCAGATGTGTATAAAACTGTTGGCGAGGATTATGAAAGCATCATCATCGAACCGCAATTCAGGTCTGTGACTCGCGGTGTTACCGCAAGTTTCGAGGCAAAAGCATTATACACTTCTGAACGGGAGCATCTCTCCTTGCTGCTGCTGACAGAAATCGTCAAAGTGACGTCCGACAGAGGCATCACGGTGGAATCAGCACCGCTGCGCAGAGTGACGCTCCCTGCGGGACTTTCTGCTTCGATCGAACAAAAGCTTCAGTCCGAACAGGAAAGTCAGCGGATGCAGTTCGTCCTGACAAAGGAAAAACAGGAAGCGGACCGGAAACGGATCGAGGCGCAAGGCATATCCGACTTCCAAAAGATCGTCAATCAAGGATTGAATTCGCAGCTCCTCACCTGGAAAGGGATTGAAGCAACGGAAAAACTTGCTAATTCACCGAACACCAAAGTGATTATCGTCGGTGGAAAAGATGGTCTTCCGCTTATCCTGGATACAAAATAATACGGAGCAAACATCCGGTGAAGATGACGACAAATAAAAAAGCAGGGTCTTTCCCTGCTTTTTTATTTTGGTAAAAATCTCTATACTCTGAGTAATGGAACAGAACAAGACGACATCTACTGTATATACCGATGCAATAACGATCGCTCTCCTGATGATTGCCGTATTGGGTTTGGCTATACAATTCCATCTCTTTGAAATATTATACGACTTTGTCCACACCTACCAGAAATATTATCTTGAAGAAATTATTTTCACTCTGACCTCACTCTCCGTACTGTTTGCGATCTTTTCATATCGCCGGTGGAATGAACTAAAGAAGGTTATCGAAGAGCGAAGTAACGCAGAGGCATCGAGGACTATTTCGGAACAGCGCAACGAAGCACTGTTGACCTCCATTCCCAACGTTACCTACCGGCTTCGCAAGGATGGCGTGTACCTTGATTTCCGTGCAGGCAATCCGGCTGATTTGTACGGTTCCCCCGATCAGATCATCGGAACAACGATCGTTGAGCGACTGCCGAAAGAACTGGCGGAGAAGACCCTGCATCATATGCAGCTTGCCCTCTCTACAAATTCAATTCAAACATACGAATATGAGTTGGAGATCCGGCAGAAGAAACGACGGTACCAGGCTCGGATGATCACGTGCGGAACAGATGAAGTATTCGTCCTCGTCCGCAATTTAGAGGATTCCGACGTCATTTCTGCAGCGCTTGCCCAATCTGAAACGCGGTTCCGCGAAGTAGTGGAAAGCCTGAGCGAAGGATTGATCATTACCGACCTGCACGACAAAGTGATTTACATGAATCAACGGATGACCGATCTGTGCGGATGGACATTCGATGAGATGATACACAAACCGGGGTATTCATTTCTTTTGCCGGAAGAACGATGGACTGAGATTCAGAGCCGGAATGAAAACCGCAAACGCGGCGTCGCTGAACGGTACGATCTAGAAATGCACCGAAAGGATGGATCGCGATTCTGGGCTGAAGTATACGGCGCCCCTCTGCGCGATATTCAAAAGACCATCATCGGCACTATCGGCACCATCACCGATATCACAGAACGAAAATGGAACGAACGGCTTCAATCCGCGCTGTACCGCATCACCGATGTCGCCCGTTCATCGAAAGATATTCAGCAGCTGTTCCGGAATCTCCATGAGATCATCGGCGAATTGATGTACGCAAAGAATTTCTATATCGCCCTGCACGATCCTGTGACCGGCATGATCAGCTTCCCGTATTTCGTGGATGAAGTCGATACGCCTCCCAATCCGAGAAAATTCTCACACGGATCGACGGAATACATCCTGGAAACCGGTCGCATTCTCCACGCACCCGCGCCCGTCTTCGACCACATGTCCGAACAGGGAGAGCTTGACCTGATTGGTGCACCCGCAGTGGACTGGCTCGGTGTGCCGCTCACTTCCGGCGGGAAAACGTTTGGTGTCATGACAATCCAAAGTTACGATCCGAAGATCGTTTTCGGCAACAGGGAAAGGGAGATTCTGATCTTTGTTTCACAGCACATCGCATCAGCCATCCAGCAAAAATCGGAAGAGGAGCGTTTCCGCGCTGTGTGGGAACATTCTGCGGACGGCATGAGGGTAACCGACAAGGATGGAAATATCGTCATGGTGAACGAAGCGTATTGCACGCTGGTGGACAAACCGAAGGAAGAACTGATCGGAAAACCGTTCAACGTCATCTATAATACCGACCAGACGGCGGCGCTGCAGGGGATTGATGATTACCAGAAACGGTTTAGCGAAAACTCCATCCTTCCCCGTTCCGATGCACAGATCTTTCTCTGGGACGGACGGAAATTGAATGTAGAAATGACCACCTCTTTCATCACCGTCGGCATCAACGAGAAAATGCTTTTAAGCATCTTCCGGGATATCACCGAACGGAAGCGGCTCGAAGATCAGTTGCTGCATGCGCAGAAGATGGACTCTATCGGCGTTCTTGCAGGAGGCATCGCCCATGATTTCAACAATGTGCTTGCGATGATTTTAGGATCCGCCGAACTCGTAAAACATAAGGCAAAAAATTACCCGGACATCCTGAAGTTTGCGCAGATGATTGCCGGCGCAGCGGAACGCGGCTCCGGTATTGCGAAGCAGCTGTTGATGTTCGCCCGAACCGAAAAAGGGGTGATGAAACCGATCTCCCTCTCCACTATCACGCTCGATGCATGCCGGCTTCTGGAACATTCTATTCCCAAAACTGTCTCTATTCAGACCGACTTCCTTACCAACAACGATGTGATTATGGGGGATGAAGATCAATTGCATCAAGTGATCATCAATCTTGCCGTTAACGCACGCGACGCCATTGAACAGACGAAAATGAACGGCACTCTTTCCTTTACTCTCGGTAATATTCATGGAACCGAGTTATCGCGAAAATTCCCAATGGCGGAAGATAAACTCTACGTTTCGTTAACTGTGTCCGACACCGGTTGCGGTATGAATCCTGTGACTGTTAAGAGAATGTACGAACCGTTTTTTTCCACGAAGGAACGGGGCAAGGGGACGGGCCTGGGGCTTGCCATAGTACACGGCATCGTAAAAACACACTTCGGCATGATTGATGTCCAGAGTGAGATTGGAAAAGGAACTTCGTTCACAATGTATTTCCCCGCAACACATGTAATCGAAGAACTTCAGCCGGCTGTTCTCCCGATAAAACCGGAAGCTGTTTCATTCGGCAACAAGACAACCAAGAAAGTGATGATCGTAGATGATGAAAAAGAACTCGGCGCCATGTTGAAGGAAATCCTGGAGACCGAAGGATATTCAACGTTGACGGCGCTGGATGGCCTTCAGGCGCTTGCGCTCTATGAACGGGAGAAGGATCAGATCGGCATCATCATTTCCGATCTGGGCATGCCGAATATGGACGGGCGGGAATTGCTAAAAGAACTGTTGCTGCGCAAGACAGAGGCCAAGTTCATATTCATCACCGGATATCTTGACAAGGATTCGAAGAAGGAATTGTTCGCGTTGGGAGCGAGGGATGTGTTGTTGAAACCGTTCAGTTCGGAAGATGTGCTGGATACAGTGAACAGGCTTGCAGAATCGCTTCAGACAGTTTGATGTACCAACGATTTTTTCCACTCGAAATACCCGAAGATCGCCAACCCCAGATACACAGCGTACAGCAGCATCGTCAGATATAATCCTTTCATTCCGTACATCGCTATTGAACCGATATTCACCGCCGTCCACAGAATCCAGTTCTCGATATACTTTTTTGCCATCATCCACTGTGCCACCATGCTCAGCACAGCAAGAAAGGAATCGATATACGGCAACGCTGCGTCGGTCAGCCGGTGCAATGAGTATCCCAGCACTGCCGTAGCAATCACGGTAACAAGTGCAGAAAGCCAGTATACTGTTCGATTCGCCCACGTGACATGCAGTGCCGTATGGCCTTTCCCTCCATACAGCCATTCATACCAACCGTATGCCTGCAAAACAATGAAAAAAACCTGCAGACCCATATCGGCGTACAATTTTATATCGAAGAAAATGAAGATATAGACGAACACAGAAATGATTCCCAATGGATAACACCACACGTTTTGTCGTGTGACTAAATACACTGAGATCAGTCCAAGGACGACAGCGGAAAATTCAGCGATAGTATCGGCGGACAGAAGCATCAATGGTTGATATGCGGATGGATTTTAAACAGTAACAATGATCCTTTTGCAACGGTGATAGCTACAGTCGTTTTCACCGCTTCATTGCTCGAACCTTCACGAACACCGAGCTCCAATGCTTCACCCTTGAGAGGATACTTCAATCCTTCGGTTGTGATGCCGCTGCTTTTTCCCATGGGAACGATGGAAATCTGTTGGCCGACCACTGCGGTGAATCGTGTTTTTTTCTGTACAATCTCTACTGTACACCGGTCATCAAAATATCGGAGGGCAAGCTTTCGGTGATATTTTAACAGGATACTGAAGTTAGCAATCGCATGGTCGGGACGATCGCCGGTAGCACCGATGACCGTCGCCGATATGAACCCATTCAGCAGCAGATAGTCCAGCACTTTTTCCAGATCCGTGCTGTTCTGGTCGGAATTCCGGATGACCGGTACGGAAGAAAAATACTGCCGTGTCTTCTGCGTGATAGAATCGAGATCGCCGATGATCATATGCGGAATGATGCCGAACGGACGGACCTTATTCGCACCGCCATCCGCGCAGATGATAAACGGCTTCGTCTTCAGGAATGGTGCGATTAATTTCAGCGACGGCATTTCGCCGTTGCAGATGACCAATGCATGTTTCTGTTTTGGTTTCATGATGATGTATGCGCCGGATGTCGGTCGGCGGCGGACAGTGCTCATAACTGCACCGAAATTCCAGCAAGATAATTCCGCTCTGCCGCCGGGAAAAATGCGTTTCCCTCTCCGTTCTGCATATACAATCGGTTCAATAGATTGCGAACCTCGCCGCGAAGGGTGATCTCTGCATCGCCGATCTTCGGCAGCGTATAGAGCAGTTCAACATTCACCACTGAATAGGCATCGTTCTTATTCTCCGTATTCTGGAAGTTATCCGTATAGAACGGACCGACATATTTTGTTATGACGGAGGCGGATAATCCTTCCCATTGGTACGAGAGCCGGAGATTGGCGGTGATGCCCGGAAATCCCGCGATGGGATTATCTTTCAATGATGTCCAGTAGACGATACCGTTAACGGCGCTGTCCACCGTAGAAAATTCAACGATATAATTAGTAGAGAGCGATGCGTTTCCGCTGACGATAAAGTTATCCGTCAACCGTGCAACGCCATCCACTTCCACGCCGAGATGCCTTGTCCGCGGTGCATTACCATACACAGGATTTCCGAAAATATCAACCTGTCCGGATTTGATCAATTCATGCGTGAACTCCATCCAATAGACATTACCGTTGAATTCAAATTCCCCCGTTCGGTACCCGGTACCAAGTTCAAGATTCAGTAATTGTTCAGGATCAGCGATCGGTTTGTTAAAATCATATGTAGTGATCCCTCCAATAGTATCAGCTTCGAACGCCGGAAGCGCGCCAAAGTATGAATCTTCCGCCGCGTAGAGATTTCTCAGGCGTGGTTCGCGGGAAGTATATCCAAACGATGCATAAGTATTCCACTCTTCCGTGATATTATAGTTTACACCAAGCCGCGGATTGATGAAATAGTACGGTACACTGAACGAGTTGTTCAGGAATTTTTCATTCCGAATCTGATATTCATTAAAAGCAAACTGCACATTCGCCATCAGTGTTATGTCTTCCTGCGGTTTGTAACTTTCCGTCACGTAGACGGAAGCCATGTGTTTGATACCATCATATTGATAAAAGCGGTAGTCCGGATTGAAATTAGCAGGCAATCCTTCCGCATACTGTATTTTCCCCCAATGCGATCCTTTGTGATACCGGTATTCTCCGCCGATGGTAAGCATTCCCTGATCATGAACAAGTTCATATCGGGGCAACCATCCCCATTGCACTAGATCGACACCGCCACGCACAATGGTATTCTGAATAGCCGGCGTTGGAACAAATCCGTGCACACTGTCGATACGAAGCGTTGCTGCGTCTGCCCACGAGCCGTCATAATCAAAATATCCGTGACTGTCATAGTAAAAGAGAGTGTTATGCAGCTTTTGAGTTTCGGAGATTTTCCATTCGTTTAAGATCTCATAGTGCGGCTGATTGAATCCTTCATTCTCCTGCGGACGGCGCATTGTTGTGTATCCATAATTTTTTCCGGTTGAATCGGTATCCCAATAGGATAAGTTCATTCTCCGGAGTTTCTTATCATTGTTCGTCCATTTGGGAAGTCCTGTGTACACCAGTTGATCGGTAAGTGGTCCGCCGAAGAGATGGATACGAGTCGTCATATCACCGTCAAACCGGAGCATGCCGAGAAAATAGGACCCTGTTTCGAATGAAGAGTGGACACGGTAACCATTAGATTGGATCTTTCCGAGCCTGCCGTAGAACATGTACTTGTTGTCGATCAAACCCGAGTTGAACGATGCGGAAAGTTTTCGCATCGTCATCGGCAGCGACAGCGAACTGTCGCCGTATTCCTGAAAACCAAACATCGCTTCGAACTTCGTATACGGTTTCACGGTGAACGGATTCGTAATGATGTTCACTGAGCCGCCGATGGCAGGCGGGCCGTAGAAGGCGCTTCCTGCACCGCGCTGCACCTGCACATTGGAGGAACTGGCAAGCAGATCGGGAAAATCGATCCAGTACACATTATGATCTTCCGGATCGTTCTGCGGGACACCGTTCACCATGATGGAAAGACGGCGTTGATCGAATCCGCGCAAAAAAACATAATTATAGCCGATGCCGTTGCCGCCATCCGAAAACGAAATCATGGATGGAAGTTCGGAGAGCATCACCGGTACATCCTGCAGTGAATAACGTTGCTGGATCATTTCTTTATTCAGATTGGTAAACGTCACCGGCGTTTCCCGCTCAACGGCCGTTGTGCCGGTCACCAAAACAGGATCAAAACTGTATTTTACAGAATCGGATTCCCGTTGTGCAAAAATGTATGCACACATGACGGCGACAAATACGGCGGATTGTACCGCATGTCTGAGTGATCTCCTCAATGCTTTCATCTTTCCTCTTTCTATATTTAAAAATAAAATCGCCGTTCTGGACAAACAGCGTCAGAAACGGCGAATAAAAAGAAAGTGGAACGATAATTTTATTGTCGTTTCCCTACGCTGGTATTATCCAGATCAGGTGGTTCCGGCGCACACGGCGCCTTCAAGGGTATGTTCTCAGTTTTCCTGCTTTTTTCCTTATCCGGCTGTTGTGCCGCAACAAGGGTGAAAGAGGAATAACACCCCTAACGAATGGTTTTTCTTATGTCATAAAGAACAAGATTACTGTAATAATATAATTCTATTCCAACAGGGAAACAAGTGAACGTTCAATCTTTTGACCCGTCTTTGTTGTTATCCTTGTAAACTTTAATGGACGTCTTTAGATTTTCATCGATAATTCCTTCGTTATTCGTGTCCTTCGGATTCACAAGTGCGCCCAATTGATTCCTGAACCATTGCGCCGAACTAATAACAACGGAAGCGTTCACTGACGGTGAAGATTCTGACACATCGATCGTTGGAGAGAAATCCACCTTTTGTTTCGCATCAACTTTTGAACGATAGGTAAAGGTGTCCGGTGCTGATCCGGTCATATAGGAAATGCCGTTAATGATAATACTATACCGCTCTCCACTCAGGAATTCCGCAAATTGTGCCTGATCTGCCGCAGGCAATGCGGTAATTTCCGGCTGCTCTACTCTATGTACATCATATTCAATTCTGCTGTATGATCCATAAGGAACAGCGATCGATCCGACATTCTGAATCGATCCGTTAAGACTCAGTTCTAACACCATCGGCGCAGTTCGGAAATTAGAACTATCTTCTTTAGGAGATTTGAACTTAATGTCGCGCAAAATAAATCGTGCTCTGGTAATTTGTATCGAATCCACTGCAGCGACCGAACCAACTTTTGCCAATGGTGCAACAGTATACTTTGCCGACATCGACATTGTTCCGCTGGTTGATTTGGATTCCGTTGTTCCTTCACATCCCCAAAGCGCTATACTACCAAGTACTGCCCCCGTCAAGAAAATCATTCGCTTCATTATTTCTACTCCTTTTCTATTGTTATGGTTGACACTTTTATTATAACATATAGAACAAGGCACCACTGTGTTTGGAGTCACTCCTGTAAAAAGAATTCTTCAATTGCAGAATTTTTCAACAAAAAAATATTCCTGTTGAACGGGTGTAGATTTTTTGATGCAGATCATTGGTGTGACTTCTTGTCAGTGAGTTCACAATAATCAGTCATTGTGCTCAGACGGTTTCATGTCATTAGCGCCAGAGAGTTTTCCATCTAGCTGCTGCGGATGGTGAATCAACACCGGCAGATGCTGAGGACAGATCCACAGTTCTTTGTTCTGATACACAAGAAAAATGAGCGGGATTTGCTCCTGTGTTTGATTGCAGACGAAGCAAGTTTTGCTGGATTGATTCATTGTTAATTTGGTTGGAATGACGTTTTGATTGATTGTGAAAGATTATGTTTTTCTGTCATCAAACTAAAAATCCAGCAACACCCCGTTCTTAATGACATGCCGGACATGATTGGTGCCGTAGTGATACGGAATATACCGGTAATCTGTAACATTATAGATTACCACATCCGCCTGTTTGCCGACCTCGATACTGCCGATTTCTCCGGACATGCCAAGCGCGGCCGCACCATGCAACGTTGCCGCCGTAATCGCTTCTTCCGGTGTCATTTGCATCTGCGTGCACGCCAATGTCATCATCATCTGCATGGACGAACACATTTGCGAACCGGGATTGAAATCCGTTGCGATTGCGACCGGAATTCCTTCGTCTATCATTCTTCTGGCCGGTGCGTACGGATGGTTTAAAAAGAGCGAACAGCCAGGCAGTACGGTGGCAATGGTTTCGGAATGTTTGAGCGCTGCGATCCCGGTCTCGTTGGTTTTTTCCAGATGGTCGACGGAGATTGCTGCATGTTTGGAGCCAAGTTCTGTTGCTCCCATAGCCGTTAATTGATCGGCATGTAATTTCGGGATAAGACCATGCCTTTTTGCTTCGAGAACAATCTGTTCGGTCATCTTGATGTCGAAATATCCGGTCTCGCAGAACACATCGATGAATGTTGCCAGTTTCTTCTCTGCAACATACGGCAGCATATAATCGCAGATGCGGTCCACATACCCCTGCCGGTCATCCTTATATTCCGGCGGGACGGCATGCGCCGCAAGGAATGTTGCGACAATCGTCGCATAGTGGTCCCGCTTCAATTCGGCAATCACTTCGAGAATCTTCATCTCAGCTTCCGGAGAGAGACCGTAGCCGCTTTTAATCTCCACGGTCGTCGTACCGTGACGAAGCATATCATTCAACCGGCGTTCGGCGCTCTTATACAGCTCTCTCTTGGATGCTTCGCGCGTGGCATTCATGGTAGAAAGGATTCCGCCACCCGCCTCGGCGATTTGCTGATACGTTTTCCCTTCGGCCCGCATGGCAAATTCGTTTTCCCTGCTTCCTGCAAATACGGTGTGAGTGTGCGAATCAACAAAACCGGGCAGCACGGTTTTCCCTTCGGCATCGATGACATCGATCTCTTCCGGAGAAATAAGTTCTGATCCGCCGATGGCAGTAATGATGCCGTTCTGAATAAGCAAGGAAGCGCCGGTGTAAACGTGGAGTTCACGCATGTCGCCGCCGGTTTTCACCCGCTTTCCATGCGACGCTACTGTCACGAGTTGTCCGATATTTTTTATAAATAAATTCATCGTATTTCTGTCATTTACTGTTTTTACTTATTTGTGTTGATTCGTGAAATTCGTGGAGAGAAAACCACGGCACACAGCCACCGGTAATTTTGGATATTTGGGAAACGCAGGATCCTTTTTGGAATATTCACAAAGATGGAACTCGCTTCCGCGACGACTGCGGAGAATGGAATGAAAAACGCAGTCTCCGCACAATCCGGTATTCGTCCCTGTCGAATGATTCACACGATACCCAGTTTTGTCATTACTGCTGCGAGCATTTCGTAGGAATGTTGTACTGCCTGTTCGACGGATTGCAGATACTCGGCTGTGATCATCGCAGGATTTGCTTCGACATGCAGTTCGATGGTCTTGCTCAATTCGGCTAGTCCGTCCGCACCAAAGCTTAGTGCAAGTCCGCGCAGCTTGTGCGCAGCAAAGACGATCTGTTTCAGATCCGACTGCTGCCATGATTGTTTCAACTGCTGGAGAATCTCTTCGCATTGCGCGGGATAAGATTGAAGAAATTCGGTCATAAACTCGCCGTCTGTCTGCTCCAACAATTCCTTCAGCCGCAGATACATTGCATTGTTTGAAACAGCATGGTGGTTCGTCTTCCGCTCTTCAATGATCATCTCCCCGAAATGCTGCAACATATCGCGCAATCCTTCCAGACGGACAGGTTTGCTGATATAATCATCCATTCCTGCATCAATACATTTTTCCCGGTCGCCGCTCATGGCATCCGCCGTCATAGCGATAATTTTCGGCCGGAGCGAAGATTCGATCATTTTCAAAATGGACCTGGTTGTTTCGAGTCCATCCATCACCGGCATGTGCAGATCCATCAAGATAATATCATACCGATTCATTGTGAGTAGTGAAAGAACCTCTTTTCCATCGGAGGCGATATCCGCGGTGTAGCCGAGTTGTTGCAGCAGCCGGATCGCCAGTTTTTGATTGATCAGGTTATCTTCGGCAACGAGGATCTTCAGTGGAACACGGTGCGACAACATTTCAACCTTCTGAGGAACAAACTCCTTCTGCACTCCCTCCGCACTACCGGTCCGCGAAAGGACATCGATCAGCGTTGAATACAGATGCGCTTGCTTCAAGGGCTTTAGGATCACCGCGGCAAAGAGCGCGTTTTCCGTTTCCGAAAACTCGCTTCTGCCGGACGATGAGAACAGTACAATGGGCAGCGATTGTTCGCCGCGTACCGCTCGCATCGCCCGGGCGAGTTCAACGCCGTTCATGCCCGGCATGTGATAATCGATGATGGCAATGTCGATCGGATCGTTCCCTTTCAACCATTGCAATGCTTCGCTTTGCGATGCAGTGGCGCGCGGATGCATTCCCCAGTTGGTACATTGGATGCTGAGGATATTCAGATTCGTCGTATTGTCATCCACCAGCAGCACACGCTTCCCCTGTAGTTCCGGAATCTTTCCGCGGACATATTTCTTCGGCAGCGAATCTGCTGTGAGTGTTGTCGGCACAGTAATGGTAAAGTGGAATGTTGAACCTTTTCCTTCATCGCTTTCCACCCACACTGTTCCATCCATCAATTCTACAAGCCGTTTGGTGATGGCCAAACCGAGTCCGGTACCGCCGTACTTCCTCGTGGTCGACGCGTCCACCTGAGAAAATGCCTGGAAGAGCACTTCCACTTTTTCCACAGGTATGCCGATACCGGTATCTTTCACCGAGAATAACAGTGTCGTCGCATCCCCTTTGCGGGACTGTTCCTGCACTGTCACAAGAACTTCCCCTTTCTCAGTAAACTTGATCGCGTTGTTTGTCAGATTGAGCAGAATCTGCCGGAGCCGGACAGGATCACCGATAATATAGGTCGGTGTCGACGGATCGATAAGATAGACGAGATCAAGCCGTTTATCGACGGCGCGCCGAGCGACAAGATCAAACGTTTCCTCAATAAGACTTTGAATCTCGATGGGACGCTTCTCCATATCGAGCTTGCCCGATTCGATCTTCGAGAAATCCAGAATATCATTGATAAGTGTGAGCAGCGTTTCACCGCTCGTGCGAATGATTTCAGTATATTCCTTTTGTTCTGCATCCAGTTCAGTCTGCATCAGCAGGTCCGTCATGCCAATCACGCCGTTCATCGGCGTGCGGATCTCGTGGCTCATCGTTGCAAGGAAAAGAGACTTTGCCACCGTAGCGGATTCTGCAGTGTCTTTTGCGTTCTTCAATTCCACTTCGAATCGTTTCCGCAACGTGATGTCCCGATACGCACTGAGAAACATTACCTTATCTTTCATATGTACAATGCGAGTGGAGATAAGCAATGTTTTTTCTTCGCCAGCTTTCGTCCTGATGGTCGTCTCAACGTCTTGAATAAATCCCTTGTTCACGACATCGCCGAGCCGGTCCAGACCCCGTTGCTGTTCCAATGGATCGGGATACAAAAGCTTTGTGAACTCGCCGTCATTAGCCTCCTCTTTTGTAAATCCGGTCAGTTCCTGCATCTTTGCGTTGAAGATCTCAAATTTCCCATGTTCGT
>JBAYJG010000007.1:0-26395 GCA_041665225.1 Bacteroidota bacterium | reverse complement strand
CGCCTGCTGATCCTGCGCAGGCCACGAACGCGCCAAAAGTGGCGACAGAACGACGGCTGCAACGTACCATCGATTCCATCGATCGGAAATGAAATTCGATACCCTTTCGTATATCCGCTTTATCCAGCTCGAAAAAAGTCTCGCTAGTAATTCCGTAGAAGCCTACGAACGGGATATTCAACGGTATGTCCGGTTCCTGCAGGAACACCATATCGAACAGTTCAATCTAGTGGAAGAGGTGCATGTTGCCAAATTCATCCGCATGCTGCGGGAAGCAGAACTCTCTCCGAAAAGCATCGCACGGAATATCTCCGCTGTGAAAGGCCTCCACAAGTTCTTGATGGGGGAAAAGAAAACACAGTTTGATCCCACGCAGAACATAGAACTTCCCAAAAAAGGAAAACATCTTCCGGACGTGCTGAGCGTTGAAGAGATCGATCAGATTCTGGATGCAGCGGATCCTGCAGCTGCAACTGCTACGCCGCTCGTGTGGCGGGACCGGGCCATTCTGGAAACGCTGTATGCAACAGGAATGCGAGTCTCCGAATTGACGGGACTGACACAGTCCAATGTGATGGCGGATCAGCAGCTGGTCCGGGTGTTTGGCAAAGGATCCAAAGAACGGCTGGTGCCGATCGGGGATTCTGCATTAAAGTGGATTGATGAGTATGCACGGCGCGTACGGACGGAGCTGATTCGCACCAAGCGATCGAACGATGTCCTGTTCCTCAATTTCCGCGGCTCGCCGATCTCGCGTGTTTCAGTCTGGCAGATTGTGAACACCTATACGCGCCGCGCCGGTATTACGAAAGAGATTCACCCGCACACCTTCCGCCACTCCTTCGCGACACATTTGCTGGAAGGGGGAGCAGATCTTCGTTCCGTGCAGGAGATGCTCGGCCATGCGGATATTTCCACGACGCAGATCTACACGCATATCGACCGCGAACATCTGAAACAGCAGCACAAACAGTTTCATCCAAGAGCATAAATCCGACGACGAATGAAAACACCTGCAGCACGCAACAGAACACTGACACTTTCCGCCGCCGAACAATCGAAGTTCAAAAAACGATTGCTCACCCTGACTGCGCCGGTACCGAGTACGTTGGTCATAAACAGGACGATCCTGCAAAACGTTGAGCGTGCAGCAGAGTTTCTGCCGGAACAGTTCGTTGATCTGCTCTTCCTGGATCCGCCGTACAACCTTACGAAAAAATTCAATGCGGACACGTTCCGGGCAACATCGCACAATGCATATGCGGTATGGATGGATTCCTGGCTTGCGAAATTGGTGCACGTCCTGAAACCGACTGCATCCATCTACATCTGCGGCGATTGGCGTTCATCGGCAGCCATTTGGGAAACGGCGTCAAAATATTTCCTCATCCGGAACCGGATCACCTGGGAACGGGAAAAGGGACGCGGGGCGAAAGCAAACTGGAAAAATGCATCGGAGGATATCTGGTTCTGCACCATGTCGGACCGGTACACTTTCAACATCGACGCAGTGAAAGTGAAACGGAAAGTGATCGCCCCATACACCGAGAACGGAAAGCCGAAGGACTGGAAACGGACCGATGATGGAAATTTCCGCATGACGCATCCGTCCAACCTTTGGACCGACCTGACCGTTCCCTTCTGGTCGATGCCGGAAAACACGGAGCATCCGACGCAAAAACCTGAAAAGCTTCTGGCAAAGATTATCCTGTCCGGAACGGGAAAAGAGGATGTTGTTCTCGATCCCTTCCTTGGTTCCGGAACCACTTCCGTCGTCGCCAAAAAACTGGGGCGTCGGTATGTAGGAATTGAAATTGATGAAAAATTTGCTTCTATTGCAGAAAAGCGGCTCGCACTGGCAGATCACGATACATCCATACAAGGGTTCGCCGACGGTGTGTTTCGCGAACGGAATTCGTGATGAATGTAATTCCCCGCGGTGTGCAAAAACTTTCTATGACAAAACCGGTATTTCTGTTGATAGTATTGCTGGCATGTTCATCCTGTCAGAAGAAAAAAACTGCCGAACAAAACCTGCAGCAGTCGGATAACTACGTTCCCCCTGCAGCGGAATCCGAGACCGACACCACGCAAAGTTATCTCTCTCCGTCTGATGCGTTCAGCGACCGCTCGCAATTCAGCGATGCAAACTTCCAAACAGTGCAGGTCAAATTCCGCGGGACACGGAACATCTCGTATCACGTATCCCAATCGGATAAAGCACCGTTGACCATCATTGCCGAATATTTGCATGGCGCCTGGAGCGGCGGCGATACAGTCTCCACGGCAACACGGATATTGCTCTACTCGGAAAATGAATTGATCTATCGGAAAGCATTCCCGCTGGATTTTGGTGATGCAATGAACTTTTCTTCCGTCCGTAAATTTGATTACACGGTGCTGACAGTATCACCGACCAAAGCAATCGTCTATTACTGGTTTAACATGCTTCGTAACGATGGAACAGCAGTGAAGGAATATCATGCGGTCAGCGTGGATCGGGAGGGGATCAGCAATGAACTTTCCGGCGACATCGTCCGGATCGGCAATAGCTACGAAACAGTACGATTCCTGAACGAGAACCGATTGAAAGCCAAAGTCTCTCCCAATTTGCGCTATCCATATCTGACCATCGACATGATCTTTACCATCGATTGGAAATCGTGCACCGCTGCCATGGATGTTCCTGTGGACACGATCTTTACCGTGTCCGATCAACCTGTCCGGTATTTCAACAGTAAGATCAAGCTCTACACATCGCCGGACCGGAACACTCCGTTTCGTGAAATGAACTTCCGCCGTCTTACGCAGGCAAAGATGCAGCGTACGTTTATCCCCTCGCTGTTCGATGCGGCGTCACTGCAGAGGGACCGTGTATTTATTGAGTTTACAAAATCGACCGCCGGATGGATCGATTACGAGACGATGCTATTCGAGGAGATTATCTCCGAGAATTAATTTTTTTACATACTCAAAGGAAAATCCCGCCTGGTTCTTTCAATTAAGCGGGATTTTTTTTATCATTAAGGTACAACACATACGGTGTAGTGATTTCCGGTCCCGAGCGTGTCTCGGGTTTGTTATTATTAGAGGGTGAACGCAGCGATTGTTCTGCGGTACGAGCAGCACCAGAAAAGAATTCTATTATGATAGTTATGAAATTTGGCGGCACTTCGGTAGAAGATGCCGCAGCAATGCGAAATTTGACGGAGATCGTCAAAAAAGAACTCCCACGAAAGCCGGTCGTAATCGTATCGGCATGCGCTGGCATTACGAACCAGCTGTTGTTAACAGCGGCGCTCGCGTCGCAGGGACAAAAAGAAGAGGCATTGAACCAGGTAGCGGCGATTGAATCCCGTCACAAATCGATTGTGAAGGAGCTGTTCGATGACCATTTGGGGAAATTCTTAAACAATCGCCTGGGGGTCATAGCAGACGAGATTGCAGGATTGGTGGGGGGCGTTGCGGTACTGGGTGAATTAACGAACCGTACGCAGGATGTGTTCGCCGCGTACGGCGAACGGATGTCCTCCTTTATTATTCACCATTATTTTGAATCGCAGGGATTGAAATCATTCTGGGTGGATGCCCGGTCATTCATGGTGACGGATGAAAATTTCACCAAAGCTGCGCCGAACTTTGATCTGACGGAACGGAAACTGCGCGAGATCGTCCAGCCGAAAGTGGAGAACGGATATATCGTCATTTCTCAAGGATTTATCGGAGCAACCACGAGCGGTGTCACCACCACCATCGGACGCGGAGGCTCAGATTATTCCGCGGCAATCATTGGCGCATTGTTGGATGCGGAAGATATTCAGATCTGGACCGATGTGGATGGAATTCTTTCCACAGATCCCCGATTGATTGCTGAAGCGAAAAAAATCAAGGTAATGTCGTTCAACGAGGCATCGGAGATCGCATACTTCGGCGCGAAAGTTCTGCATCCCGAAACGATCTTGCCGGTGGTGAAGAAAAATATTCCGGTGCGTGTCCTGAACTCGAAGAATCCAAGCGCGCCCGGCACGCTCATCGTGGCAAAGCCGAAGTCGAACAAACGCTGCATCGTCAAGTCGATCGCCTACAAGGAAGGGATCACGCTCATCAATATCGTTTCTACGCGGGTGATTTTGGCAACGGCATTCCTGGAAAATGTGTTCAACGTTTTCCATAAATACCAAACGGTCTTGCACACGGTTACCGTATCGGAAGTGAGCGTCATGGTAACAATCGACAATACGACTCACCTCAACAGCATTTTGAAAGTCTTGAAACAGTTTTCGACCGTTATCGTCAGCGAGAAAAAGGCGATCATCAGCATCGTGGGAGATAATTTACGCACGACGCCGGGACTCGCAGTAAAGGTTCTTTCTCCGATCACGGATGTGAATATCAACATGATCTCTCAGGGCTCTTCTGAGATCAACCTGAACTTTGTCGTCGATGAGGATCAAGTGAAAGATGTCGTGATGCAGCTGCACAAGGAATTGTTCGCAGATGCTTCCACCCACCCCGAAATTTTTGAATAACAAGCAATCCCGAACCGGGATCTTTTGAAGAGAAGAGAATTACAGTGGAGTATTTTCAATATAGAGAGAATCAATTGTATTGCGAGGATGTCGCGATCCGCGACATTGTAGAGGAATTCGGAACACCTCTCTATATCTACAGCAAACGGCAGTTGATCGATAATTTCCGCTCCATCGATCAGGCGTTCAACGGTGTTGATCACACAACCTGTTTTGCCCTGAAGGCGAACAGCAATCCAGAGTTGCTGAAGATTCTGATGCAGGAAGGGGCCGGCGCCGATGCAGTCTCCGCAGGTGAAATCCACTTTGCCCTGAATGCAGGATTTTCTCCTTCCAAAATCACTTTTGCCGGCGTTGGAAAACAGGACAGCGAAATCGAGTTCGCAATCAAAAAGGATATTTTTTCCTTTAACGTCGAATCGGTGGAAGAACTGGCAGTGATCAATGAAATTGCCGGACGATGCGGAACAAAAGCACGCATCGCACTCCGCATTAATCCCGATATCGATGCGGCAACGCATCCGTACATTTCCACCGGACTGAAGACGAACAAGTTCGGGATCGATATCGGTGTTGCTGCAGAGACATTCAAATATGCCGCATCGCTGCCGAACATCTCCGTGGAAGGGATCCATACGCACATCGGTTCGCAGATCATGTCCATTGAACCATTCACGCAAACCGCACAAAAGGTTGTCGATCTTGTTACAGATCTTCGTGCAGCCGGTATTCATATCCGGCATATCGACTTCGGCGGCGGCTTCGGCGTTTCTTATAAAAATGTGCTTAACCATCCTCTCCTTTCGCAGGAACCAATGACGCATGCCGATGCATCGCCGGGGAACAGCGCCTTTATTACTTCTGTGCTTCCGATCCTGAAGCAGGCGGGATGTTCATTGGTCATTGAACCGGGTCGCTCGATCGTAGCGAATACCGGAATTCTTGTCACGAAAGTGTTGTACCGCAAACATAACGACGTAAAACAATTCGTCATTGTCGATGCCGGGATGAACGATCTCATCCGGCCGAGTTTGTACCATGCGTATCACCAGATCGTTCCGCTGACGCTGCTGGACAAAGGGCAGGAACTCGCCGATATCGTCGGACCGGTCTGTGAATCAGGTGATTTTCTCGCGCGGGATCGCACGCTGCCAGTTGTCCATCGGGGAGAATATCTCGCTGTGATGACCGCGGGCGCGTATGGTTTTTCTTTTTCATCGCATTACAACGCACGTCCGAACGCTGCGGAGATTTTAGTAAATGGGGACAAAGTGCGTGTGGTAAGAGAACGGGAAACAATTGAAGACCTTCAATAACGGTCTCGTCATGGACCGAATGTGAAGGAACATTGAACGGCAGCGATGTCGTAAATTTTTACAACTGTTATGAACTATCAAGGAATACTCTTATGAAATCATATAATGTTATCGTCGCCGGTGCCACAGGAATGGTCGGCAGAAAAATGATCCAGGTGCTGGAAGAACGAAATTTTCCGGTAGATAAACTCATTCCGCTCGCATCGGAACGGTCTGTGGGAATGGAAGTCCAGTTCAAAGGCAAACCATACAAAGTGGAACAACTGACGCACGAACGATTGTCGCGGAAGGATGCGCAAATTGCTTTGTTCTCTGCTGGAGGATCGACCAGTAAGGAATTTGCTCCGACAGCGGCGAAGAACGGGATTCTGGTGATTGACAACAGCAGTGCATGGCGAATGGATCCGGAAATTCCGCTGGTAGTGCCGGAAGTGAACCGGGCCGACATCTTCAAACACAAAGGTATCATTGCTAATCCGAACTGTTCTACCATCCAGATGGTTGTAGTGCTGAAACCGCTGCATGACCATTTCAAAATAAAACGAGTGATTGTCTCCACATACCAATCGGTCACCGGCGCAGGTCAAAAAGGATACGATCAGTTAATGAAAGAGTGGAACAAGGAAAAAGTTGTGGGCGGTAAATTTCCGCATCAGATTTCCTTTAATCTCATTCCCCATATTGATGAGTTTGTGGAGAGCGGATACACGAAAGAAGAAGTGAAGATGATTAACGAAACACAGAAGATTATGGGCGATAAGACGATCGCCGTCTCTGCCACCTGCGTCCGCGTCCCGGTCATTGGCGGACACAGCGAATCGGTCAATATCGAATTCGAAAAACAGTTCGACATTGATGAAGTCCGCGATATTCTGAGTAAAGCACCCGGCGTCATTTTACAGGACAAACCTCAGGAAAAACACTATCCCATGCCGATCTTCGCGTATGATAAGGATGAAACGTTTGTCGGCCGCATCCGCCGCGACGACAGCGTAAAAAGCGGATTGAATGTCTGGATCGTTTCCGATAACATTCGCAAAGGGGCTGCCACCAATGCAGTGCAGATCGCCGAAGAGTGGATTAAAGGGAAATAATCAACGGTGAAGGTATTGTTTAAAAGTACTACGGAGCCTCCCATTAGGAGGCTCCGATGTTTTAAAGCAAAACAACTGTAAGATAAATATCGATTTCGACACCGATTTCCTTCCTTTCTTCTTCATTTTCAATTTCCTATCTTGTCACGCTTTCACACCACTGATAACAGGCAATTGTTCAATTACTTTTTCTAAATGTATCATAAAGAGTTTTCATTATGACAACATCAAATGACCGCCCTGTTCATTCCCGGCAATTCCGTACCCGCCGTGCACTCAACTGGCTCACGCTCGGTTTTACGTATGCAGCAATGTATATGGGAAGATACAATCTTTCGTTTGCCAACAAGGCGTTGTCGGATAAATACGGTTGGGATAAGACACAGGTCGGAACGATCATCACCGCAGCGCTGACCATCTACGGAATATCTGCGCTTTTCAACGGACCGATCG
Organism: Bacteroidota bacterium; assembly: GCA_041665225.1. GTDB lineage: Bacteria > Bacteroidota > Ignavibacteria > UBA10030 > UBA8401 > UBA8401. Next base: position 19,003 of record JBAYJG010000007.1, on the reverse strand, counting down.
CGGATAGGATTGGCGGACGAAAAGCAATGCTCATCGGTGTGTTTGGTGCGGTCGTGTTTAATATAGCATTCGGTATGGGAGCATATATCGGCGTGCTTGGCACCGGCGGTTTATTGCTGGGATACTTTGCCACCGTCTGGGCGCTGAACATGTATTTCCAATCCTACAGCGCGCTTGCATTGATCAAAGTAAATTCCGGATGGTTCCATGTTCGTGAGCGGGGAGTTTTTTCCGCGATCTTTGGATCGATGATCCAAAGCGGACGGGCATTAATTTTTGTTATCGGCGGAATTGCCGTAGCGCTGCTGCCGTGGGAGTGGGTTTTCTTTATACCCGCCGCCATTATGTTCATCATGGGGATTATGACATTTTTCTTTGTGCAGGACCATCCGCATGAAGCCGGATTCGAGAATTTCGACACGGCCGATGCCTCCAGCGGAGACACGGAAAAAGTCGACATGAAATATCTGATGAAGAAAGTCTTTACAAATCCCGTCACACTTACAATCGCCCTTGCGGAATTTTGCACCGGATTTGTTCGTCATGGATTTGAACAGTGGTTTCCGCGCTATATGCAGGAAGCGCAGCACCTTGCGCTCGATTCCGAGGTTTTCCAAAAAGGTGCCCTGAGTGTCGTCATCGCAGGGATTTTCGGAGCGTTTGCCGCCGGAACAGTATCAGACTGGGTTTTCAATTCGCGTCGTCCTCCTGTTGCCTTCATCGGTTATTCGATTCAGATTGTCTGTTTGGCCATCGTTTGGTGGGCACCCGGAGTTAATTGGGTCATTGCAGCGTTTGTTGCGAACTCGTTCGCAATCAGTATGGTTCATTCCATGCTCTCCGGCACAGCGTCGATGGATTTCGGCGGACAAAAAGCTGCTGCATCTGCAACGGGATTGTTCGACGGAATGCAGTACATCGGCGGCGCAGCGGTCGGCACCGGAATGGGATGGATGCTCGAATCATTCGGCTGGGGAACGTGGGGACCGAGCATGATCGGCTTTGCAGTGGTCGGTGCCGTGCTGATGTTGAAACTCTGGAATGTGGTTCCAAAAAAATCGGGAGCCGTTCACTAATATTTCATTAACAGTAATTTGAGACCAACCCGGTCCCGGCTATTTGCAAGGATTGTGCAATGTGGAAATCTACTGAAGGCAGCACCGCACGGCTGATCCAGTTGTGCGCAGGATACTTTTTCTTTTACGTTATTACCGGCATCACCGTAAAATACTTCACCGGAAATCCTACACTGGGATATCCGGGAATGAAAGAGATCGAATATCTTGTCTATAATACGGTAGGCGGCAATTTTATCGCACTATCTGTTGCAGTGGCGCTTGGCTGGTACCGCCTGACATCCAACAAGATCATCACCTGGGGCCCATTCCGTTTCCCGCAAGAGATTATCTATATTATACCCTCCGGTATTTGCACCGCTGTTGTTATTCCGACCACGACATTGATGTATCTGCTGCCAATCTCAGTGATGGTGGCGATGGTCATCATGCGGGCAAGTGTGATCATTATCAGCAGACTGGTTGATGCTGTGCAAATTAAACAGGGGATTCTGAAGAAAAATGTTTATTGGGAAGAAAACGTTGCAGTGATCTTCGCACTGATTGCTGCCGCTGTCAATCTCGTATATGTTACCCCCGGAGACTTCGATTTTGTTCATTCACCGGCTGCGGTTGCGATCCTCAGCAGTTACATCGTAGCGTACTCCATCCGTATCTATATCATGAACTACTATAAGAACACCCGGGCGCAGGGAGTGAAACTGGACAATAAGGGATTCTTTGCCATAGAACAGATTGCAGCGTCAACGGTGATGATCGGGGCAGGGTATGCGATCTATCATGCAACGGAGTGGTTCGGTGCGGTGGATGAACAGTTCGCCATCTTTCATAACGCCATCGCAATGCCTCAACCAATGTGGTTCTGGGCGGTTGTTGCCGGATTTGCGTTCGGTCTTGTGGCGTTCTTCTCTGTCTTTATCTTTATGTTTAAGGGAAGGACTGCAACATTTGCAGGGTTGGTGAACCGGCTGACATCGCTCGTTGCCGGCACGGCAGCGACACTGCTTTCGTATTTCCTGTTCCAGGGGAAATTCCCCAAGCCGCAGGATTGGATCTCACTCATCTTCATCCTAATCGCAGTGGCGTTCCTCACCCGCGCGGAGAAAAAACGAACAGAAGAATTGAAACAAGAAAAAGCTATCTAATTATGGAGTGTAGAAGATGCAAGACACTTTATAAGTGTGCTACATCTTAAATTAAGAGTCGCACAGTTGAATGTTGTTGAAGGTGTAGGACACCTCCGAGGTGTCCTACACCTTTTCTATTCTTATAAAATCAAATCCAAAACTCTTTTCTAACTGTGGAAAGAATTTCATTGGAGTATGTTATGAATTTGTCTGAATTTTGAAAATATTGGTCGTAAAACTTTGTGTATGTCAATTTGTCAAATTCCATTTTGGCTATAGACCTAAAACTGCAATATTTCCATTTTTCTAACGAGTTTGTTATTTTCGCCCGTAACGGATTTTGGTGAATATAAGTAATCACAGTCAATAGATATTGTTCATCGATTATTTCTTTTGATTTTGTGTGAGATTGGAATAATGATCCGTGGCGGTTGTAACGCTTATTAATCGCTTTGGTATAACTGCTTAAAAGGAGTCCGATTGCCTTCTGTATGGATTCTTCTTTTTCATCTTTTATTTTGACAATGAAATGAAAATGAGTTGGCATCAAACAATAAGCTATTATAAGTACGTGTGGGGAGAGGTAAGAATAAAATTTTGAAAGGAAGTAAGAATAGTTTTCATCGGATTTGAAAACAAATTCATTATTGTTGGAACGGTTGTAAAGGTGATAGTATTTTCCTTTTTCAAATCGCATTTAGTGAATATAAAACAGGTGTAGGACACTTCCAAAGTGCCCTACACCTATATAATCAACTCACTTCTTCAAACTCCACAGCTTCGCAGTCGCTTTTTCCAATTCTGCTTCGATCATTTTCGGATCGTGAGTTTTCTCCGGCATGTTGTCGAACACCGCGTAAGGGATCTTGTGTCCGCGGATTTCGATGTGCGTCGGATTCGCCGCTTCGATCTTTTCCCAGTCATTTGTCTTGTAATAGAACTCCATCTTCTCATCCGGCAAGGAGTGATAGAGGATGGAATCTTCCTGTCCAGGGCGGGCACGGCGGCGGTTCTTACGGACCGATTCTTCATACGGAACTTTGATATACACCAGCGACGCTTTGCTGAGCATCTCGTCAGAAAGGAACGACATGGCATTCATGATACCGTTGTCACCGCCGCGCGCAAATTCCACCAGCGACGTCATCTTAGCATGATAGTCCGCGTCTTTCATGACCTTCTTTTGATAATCCAGTGCGAGCCGTTTCATATAGAGATCCCAGATATATTGGTCTTTGAACCAGTATTTCTCATCGCTCCAAACGCGCGGTTTGCCCATTTGTGTCATCAGATCGTCAAGCTCAAATGTTTCCCACACATAAGTGAAATCGTCGAGTTCTTCGAAATTTGCAATGTGGAACTTCTCTAAGCGGACGATCGGATCGCATTTCTTTAGGAAGTCGATCACTTCGGATTTTCCGGCGGCCGGCCTGCCGGTGATGATTAATACAGGAAAATGATTGGTTGCCATAACAGTCTCCATTGATTGCGCAACATTGAATGATACATAACAGAAAAATTGGGTAGAAAGATACAAAGAAAAAGTCTATTTTTGAACGGCGAAGTTGCATTATTTAATTCTCGTAAATTACGATGACCATTTTTGAATCAATCTGTACGCTGCTGAATGACCGGCACATCGTGTACCGGACTGTGCACCATCAACCCACATTCACATCAGAGGAATCCGCTCGAGCCCGCGGGGAAGATGTTGCGATCGGCGGCAAAGCGATTGTCATGAAAGTAGATGATGGATTTAAACTCTTTGTGTTGAGCGCGGTGTTGAAAGTCGATTCAAAAAAGATCAAAGAACAGTTTAAAGCAAAGAGTATCCGTTTTGCGACAAAAGAGGAACTGATGGAATTGACGGGACTTGTCCCTGGTTCAGTTCCGCCGTTCGGTGCTCCGATACTGAATCTTCCGCTGCATTTGGATATTTCAATTGTTGCGAACGAAAAGATCGCATTCAATGCAGGGTCGCTCACCGATTCGATCATCATGAACACTTCCGATTATCTCTCCGTTGTGAATGCAGAACGTTTTTCGTTCTCGCAGCAATAGTTCTCTCTGGCAATACCAAAGTTTTGGCAGTATATTCTTCCATTATAACAATGGAAGAAAAACCAATGACAATTGTAAAACGAAGTTTGCTGTTTCTTTTATTATTATCCTCTTTGCTGTTGGGGCAGCGAACACGTCCGGAGCGGACATCGTACGAGGAGACGTCGCGGTATCAGGATGTGATGGAATTTCTCGATGAGCTGAAAATGGACGGCACAACGATGAAACGAACGTGGCTTGGATATTCATCACAAGGGCGAAGACTTCCGATGATTGTCTATGGTAATGTGCCAGATACAAATCCCGAAACGATCAGGAAATCCGGAAAGCTCGTTGTCTATATCCAGGGGAACATTCACGCCGGTGAGGTGGAAGGGAAGGAAGCGTTGCTGGAACTGCTCCGCGAATTGAAAGAGGGAAAACACGCCGAGTGGAGACGGAGATTGGTGCTATTGATCGTCCCTATTCTGAATGCGGACGGCAACGAAAACATTAGTCTCTATAATCGTCCGTGGCAGCATGGACCAATCGCAGGGATGGGACAACGGGCTAATGCACAGGGACTCGATTTGAATCGGGACCATATGAAGCTCGAGACGCCAGAGATTCTTTCTTTTGTTAGGATGCTGAATGAGTATGATCCGCACGTGACGGTCGATCTGCATACCACGAACGGCTCGTTTCACGCATATCATATAACATACAGTTTTGCATTGAATCCGCTGGTCGATCCGGGACTGGATGCATTCACGAGAGAGGTGTTTTTCCCGAAGGTGGAGCAAAAAATGAATGTTAAGAAATGGCGGATTCATCGGTACGGCGATTATCTGGAAAAAACTCCTGCCGGGAAACCGGGATACTATTTCTGGGCAAGCGAACCGCGGTTCAACAGCAATTACGTCGGATTCCGGAACCGATTGGCGATCCTGAGCGAGTCATATTCCTATATCAATTTTCAACAGCGTATCGCTTCAACGAAAGCGCTTGTAGTGAGTATTTTGGATGTGGCCAATGCTAATTCGATTGCACTTAAAGAAGTGGTTGTTGCAGCAGATGCGTCGTCGAAGGAACTTGCGAAGAATGATTCGCTTTGCGTGCAGGCAGAGGTTATCGAATCGAATCCTGCTCAGGAGATATTGCTTGCCGCAGTGAAAGAAGAGCGCAATCCGTACAGCGGCGAGGTGATGTATTTGATGAATGAAGACAGCATCAAACGGATCGTGACGTCGGAATTTTATGCAACCCGCGCGGTGAAAAATGCGAAAGTGCCGGTCCGCTATATCATTCCGGATTCACTGACCGCTGTCGTGCAATTGTTACGCGAACATGGTATACAGGTAGATACGATAAAAGAGCCGCAGCAGATCGCCGTTCAACGATTTGCGATTCGCGGGAATAAACAGTCAGAACGTGAATTCCAGAAGCACAAGATGCGCAGTCTGGAAGGATCATTTGAATCGATAGAACTCCCTGTCGCTGCGGGATCGTTCGTTGTTCAGCTGGATCAACCACTTTCACGATTGGCGTTTGCGCTGCTGGAACCGGAATCGGATGACGGAGTTGTCGCGTGGAATTTGGTAGATAAAAATTTGGGGGAAGGGAAATATTATCCCATTCTCAAAGTCATTCATTAACAGAAAGGTACCATATGAAACAAATGGTGGGTGTTATACTTCTTAGCTGTTCACTTCTGTATGCACAGTTCCAGTATCCGAAAACTGCAAAAAATGACCAAACGGATAATTATTTTGGCAACACTGTTCCAGATCCATATCGTTGGCTGGAAGATGACCGGTCGGCAGCAACAGCAGATTGGGTGAAAGCACAAAATGATGTGACGTTCGGCTATCTGGAAAAAATCCCGTTTCGCGGCAAAGTCCGGGACAGGATTACCAAACTGGTAAACTATCCGAAATTCAGCGCGCCGTTCAGGTCGGGCAGTAACTGGTACTTTTATAAGAACGACGGACTGCAGAATCAGAGTGTACTGTATATTCAGCGCGGATCGTTGGAAGCAAAACCGGAACTCTTTCTCGATCCCAACAAACTTTCTGGCGATGGAACGACATCGCTGGCGGACATATCGTTCAGCAAGGATGGAAAATATGCGGCGTATTCGGTCTCCAAAGCCGGTTCGGACTGGCGCGACATCTATGTGATGGATGTGAAGACGAAGAAACTGTTGAAGGAAAAGATCGAATGGGCAAAATTCACCGGCATCACCTGGCGGGGAAACGGTTTCTATTATAACCGATACGAAGTGCCGAAGGATACCGGTGCCAAGCTCTCTGCCTCCAACGAATTTCAGAAAGTCTATTATCATGTGCTCGGCACTGCGCAGTCCCAAGACGAATTGATGATGGAGGATAAGGAAAATCCGCATATGGGATTTGGAATCGGACTGACGGAGGACCAAAAATTCATGACCCTTTCCAAATGGCAGAGGAATGTGAACGGGAACGCCCTGTATTATCGTGATATGGTGAAAAAAACGGATTGGATGCCGATTCTGGAAACGTTTGATAATGACATCTATGTGATCGATAATGATGGCGGAAAACTGCTGATCTTTACGAACTACAAAGCGCCGAATGGAAGAGTGATTTCCTTTGATCCTGCGAATCCTTCCCCGGAACAATGGAAGGATATCATCCCTGAAAAACCGGAAGCGTTGACGTCAGTTTCGATCGTTGGCAATAAACTGTTTGCAGTGTATATGAAAGATGTCAGCCATCGGGTGTATGTATATGATCTTAAGGGAACATTAGAAAACGAAATACCGTTGGAAACGCTTGGCACAGTCGGTGGTTTCGGTGGCGAACGGAAAGATCAGTTTACATTCTACACTCTAACGTCGTTTACATACCCTTCGGTCATCTATAAATATGATCTGAAAACAAAAAAGTCCACATTGTTCAGAAAAACAGATGTGGATTTCGATCCGAATGCCTATGAAACACAACAGGTGTTTTATCCGAGCAAGGATGGAACAAAAATTCCAATGTTCATCGTCCACAAAAAAGGAATCCCGCTGGATGGCAATAATCCCACGTGGTTGTACGGATATGGAGGATTCAATGTGAGTATCAATCCCAGCTTCAGTGCGGTGAAGCTTGCCTGGATCGAACAAGGGGGTGTGTACGCGGTAGCAAATTTACGCGGTGGAAGCGAATATGGCGAAGAATGGCACAAGGCAGGAATGAAACTGAATAAACAAAATGTGTTCGACGATTTTATCGCTGCAGCGGAATATCTGATCGCACAAAAATATACTAATCCTTCCAAACTCGCGATCGAAGGTCGATCGAACGGCGGATTGTTGATCGGTGCAACCATCAATCAACGTCCGGACCTGTTCAAAGTAGCGCATCCCGGCGTCGGAGTAATGGATATGCTGCGATTCCAGAAATTCACCATTGGCTGGGCATGGGTGAACGACTACGGCTCGAGTGACGATTCCTTGCAATTCAACTACTTGAAAAAGTATTCGCCGATCCATAACATTTCCGATACATTGCAGTATCCTGCAGTATTGGTGACGACGGCGGATCACGACGACCGTGTCGTGCCGGCACATTCATTTAAATATATTTCCACGCTGCAGGAAAAATATAAAGGACCCAATCCCGTCATGATCCGGATCGAAACGTCAGCCGGACACGGCGCCGGGAAACCGTTGTCGAAAGTGATCGATGAATGGACCGATATGTTCTCCTTCACCTGGTGGAATATGGGAGTTACCCCGATGTATCTTCTGAAAGAGTAATGAGTGTCCGCCTTGCGAAGGAGCGACACCTTCGCAAGGCTTCCTGCCGACGTGTACTCTAAAATCGACAATTTCCTCTTTTAAAATATTTCCTACATAGCATTCCATTGCGATTGCATTGTGTTTTGGGTAATTTATGTCCAGAATTGCACTTCCGTATGAAAACACCTCTTCTCACCATACTGTTTTTCGGCTCTTTCTGTGCGCTTCAATCGCTGTATGCTCAGGACCAGCTTCCGGAAAAGGTTCATACTTCCATTGATAAAATTTTGGATGATCATCTCGCTGAAATTGAGAACACGATTATTCAAGAAAAGGAATTCGATGCAAGGACCGTGTTGCTGGTGACAGTTCCACTGGAAAACTTTATCGAAGATGTGTTGTTCACCATTAACCGGCCGGCAGTAATTTATCCCAAAGTGATTTATAAAGTGATTCGCGATCAATTCCGTCAGGGGAAATCCCGGGAGGAGATCGAGCGGATGCTCGTGATGATGCAAAAACAAAACAAATTTGAGAAACTCTATGCTGCTGAACACCAAAAATAGCGCGCGACTACGACGGCTGTTCTACCTTGCCTGCAGTTTGCTGCTGGCGGCATCTGTGTATGCGGGGGATATTAAACCGTCCGTTGAAGTGGAATTCAATATGTTCTACAACAGGAATTATGCTCAGCCGCTCTCATTCCAATTCCGGGAAGCGAAATTCTTCCTGGATGCGGATATCAGCGATCGATCAACCGCATTGATCGAGTATACAATGAAGGACAACCTCGTTCGTGCGCAGCTGGAACGGGCGTATTTTATCCAGCACGAATTGCCGTTGAACAGTCAATTAACCCTCGGGCAATTCCGCAATCCATTCGGGTATTTCGATCCGTTTACTGTTTCCCATTCCACGACCAAGAGTACTGCGCTGGCTCCCGATACGCTCATGCCAGAATTCAAGCTACGGGATCTGGATGTCGGACTCTACTGGGAATCTCAGGGAGAGATGGTGACATTCGGGTTCGGCGTTACGAACGGTAATGGAATTAACGAACTGAAAGACGATAATAATTTTAAGGACCTTGTCGGGCATGCGGTTGTGTCCTTTGGAGAATTGCAGGTGGGAGTGAATGGATATTACGGCAGAAAAAATGCGCTCAATAGTAATGGTACGATTAGCAGCTATTCCTCCGTAGAAGTGACGGCTGCAGGTGTGGAAGCAATGGCATATGTGGGCGATGCTACGATCGCAATGGAAGTACTCGTCCGAAACTACGGAACGTTGCACAGTGCGGGAAGCTACCTGACAATGAACTACGATCTCTCGTCGTTGATATCGACATTACGCACCACGTCACGTCTGGAGCTCTTCGACCCGAATATCCATGGAATGTCCGATGAATCGGTGCAATGGGCGCAGGGATTCCTCTATACTATCAGCCGCGGATATCTGGCAAAACTGGAGTTCGTATTGAACCTGGAAAAGAACCGCCGGCAGGAAAATGAAATTTTCTTTGAACTGGAATACGAACTATAAAACTCGCTGTGAAACAATTCTCCATAGGATTAAAATTTCTTCTGTTTGTTACTCCCATTGTGCTAATCGGCGATATCATCTTTACGTTTTTTGCAGTACGGTACAGCAGAGAGTACCTGATCAATGAAATGCAGCAGACCATGCTGAGCGTTTCGCATACCATCGCCATCGATGTTGCACGGGGATACGATATCCAGAATACGCGTAGTTTGTACAGTCTGTTGACAGAACTGAAGCAATTTGATTCCCGCATCCAAGATATTTCGATCACCGATTCTTCAGGAACGATCGTTGCCGCACTTTCTGTAGATAAGCTGTTCACGAAAGACACATCGGCAATCGTGCGGATGGTATTGAAGCGACGGACGGATGAGATTTCTTTTGTCGAATCCTCAAAGCGAAGTATTGCCGTGGTGCCAATCCAGGCTCGACCCTCCACCACAATAATCGGCACGCTGACGATTGCCTTCTCCATTGAAGGAATGTACCGTGTCATTTATTCCCTTCAGACGATCCTTGTTTCCATTTCTGCGGCTGTGTTTCTCTTCCTCAGCATCGGCATTGTTCTCCTTGCGAGATATTTGATCGTCAAACCGATTCACCGGTTCTTCCCGACACTGGAGCATATTGAACAAGGGGATTACAGTTTGCTCGTACCGGTTAAAAATAATGATGAGATCAATCAGCTTGCAGGACACGTTAACAAAATGGCGGCGGGATTAAAGGAGCGGGAATTTGTGAAGGACACCTTCTCGCGGTATGTGCCGAAAGAAGTGGTCGACCAGATTCTTGAACGAAAGATCCGCCCGAAACTGGAAGGGGAACTGCGCGAAGTGACGGTATTCTTCAGCGACATCCGCGGATTCACCAGAATGACTGAACGGCTGGGAGCGGAACAGATTGTTCATTTGCTGAACCGGTATTTCACTGCAATGACGGATGTTGCAATCGCATTCGGCGGTATGATTGATAAATTTTCCGGCGACGAGATCATGATCCTGTTCGGTGCCCCGTTTCCATCAGACGAAGATCCGTTGCGCGCGGTGCGAATGGGGCTTGCCATGCAGCAACGTCTGGAGCTGTTAAACGAAGAGTTTACCAACGAAGGATTGGAACACATCGCAATTGGAATTGGTATTGCGACAGGAAAAGTAATTTTAGGAAATGTCGGATCGGAAAAACGCTTGAACTATTCTGTCATCGGCGATACCGTGAATCTGGCGGCGCGGCTCGTTTCCAAAGCTGCTGCAAATGAAATCTTGATTGACGGGACAACACATCAATTTATCACACCACATTTTATCTGTGCCTCACTTGGCGCAATCCAAGTGAAAGGGAAAGAGTTTCCTGTTGATGTCTATTCAGTCGTTTCACCGATCAATTCGTGAAACAATGCTCTGCTCAGAGAAGAGTAGGTAGCAGTATCCTGCAATGATTATTGAGAAGGTGACATATATTTCAAGCTATCAAGCACTTAAAAAACAGATAAAAAAGTCTGCAAAATAAGTAACGTTGAGTTTCCTTTTGTGGAAAATTAGCTGTAATTAGTAAAAATCACGCCATTAAAAATTTTATTCCCCATCACTTGCGTCTTTCCATTGGATTTCTTACGTTCACTTAAAGTTATCCTTGAACAAGAGACGATTCTTGCCAATAAAGACAATAAGAGTATTTTCCTTCCATTTTCCGAATTTTTTCATTCGTCTGTACTTCCTACGTTTTTTTCCATTAAATCACTGTTTCCATTCACTAATTGAGGTTCAAACAACGCAATGGCGAAAAAGAAGAAAATTTTTGTTCTCGATACCAACGTTGTTTTACACGACAGTTCCTGCATCTATCAATTCAAGGAACACGATGTTGTCATTCCGGTCACGGTACTGGAGGAGCTCGACGCATTTAAAAAAGGAAACGAATCAATAAATTTTCACGCTCGCGAATTTGCCCGTAATGTGGACGCAATGAGCGGCGATCATATCTTCAACGGCGGTATCAAGATCGGTCCCGGTCTCGGCAAGATCACTGTCCGGCTTGAACAGAATTTCCACAAAGATATCCAAGCTTCGTTCTCTCAAAGCAAGCCCGATCACCAAATTCTGAACACAGCATATTGTCTTGCCAAGGAACAGTCCGCCCGCGACGTGATCCTCGTTTCAAAAGATGTGAACCTGCGGATGAAGGCGAAGGCAGTCGGTCTGCCAGCGCAGGATTATAAGAACGACCAGGTGAAAAATTTAACGGAGCTCTATACTGGTCACCGTACTGTGGAGAATGTGGATGAACGGGTGATTGCACGCCTCCATACGAATCCGTATGAAGTTCAGCCGGAAGAACTGCCGACCAATCATTTCCGTCCGAACGAATTCGTTATCATGCGGAACGGAAAGCAATCCGCCCTTGCGACATACGATGCCGAACATCAAAGAATCACAAAGATCGAGAAGACGGTTGCCTACGGCATTGCACCGCACAATGCTGAACAGATCTTTGCGTTGAATGCACTATTGAATCCCGATATCCAACTGGTGACCATCTCCGGAAAAGCGGGTACAGGGAAAACGCTTTTGGCTCTGGCCGCTGCATTGGAGCGAAGAAAACTCTATCGGCAAATATTCATGGCGCGTCCGATAGTTCCGCTCTCCAATAAGGATATCGGATATCTACCTGGAGATATTGAGTCCAAACTCGATCCGTACATGCAGCCGCTGTTCGACAATCTGAATGTCATCAAGAACCAGTATCAGGAATCCGATCAGCAATACCAGCGGATTGACCAGCTGCTGCAGGAAGAAAAGCTGGTGATCGAAGCGCTCTCGTACATCCGCGGTCGGAGCCTGGTGAAGATATTCTTTATTGTCGATGAGGCCCAGAACCTGACTCCCCACGAGGTGAAAACAATCATCACCCGGGCGGGCGAAGGGACGAAAATTGTTCTCACCGGCGATATCTATCAGATCGATCACCCATATTTGGACAGCCAGTCCAACGGCCTGAGTTATTTAATCGAAAAAATGCAGGGACAAAAGATCTACGCCCATATTAATCTGGAAAAGGGAGAGCGTTCAAAACTGGCAGAACTGGCAAGCAATTTATTGTAATACGGCCCTATTTTCTGCAATGCTGTACCGTACGTATTGATTTCGAATACCGAAGTCGATACTTTATTGTAAAGTTCACTCTTATCCCCCCCCATCAACTGGAGTGATGTATGAAACTTCGCCGTGTGGTATTGCTTGTATTATTCCCCGCTATACTCTTCGGCGGCGTCACGGGAAAAATCAAAGGCCGGGCCATTGACAAATCCTCAAGCGAACCGCTGATCGCCGCCACTGTTGCCGTCGTTGGTACACATTACGGAACAATTACCGATGCCAACGGAGAATATTTCATCCTGAACATACCGGCAGGGAATTATCAAGTCCGTTTTTCCTATCTAGGATATCAAACCGTCACCGTCACCGATGTCATCGTCAGTCCGGATCTCTCTACAGAAATTAATGCCGCATTGGTGTCTGAAGGTATTGAAATGCAAGCAGTGACGATCTCTGCTGAACGGCAGGCCTTTCAAAAAGATGCTACATCGACGTTGACTACCATCTCGGAACAACAGATACAAACCCTCCCGATCAATAATTTTACCCAGGCGTTAGTGCTTGTAACAGGGTTCGTCAACAGCAATAACGGCAGCGGCGATGACGGTATCCATTTGCGCGGCGGTAGGTCCGGCGAAGTAACATATCTAATCGACGGTATCCGCGTCGATGATCCCATCTACGGTGGACTGGCGATGGACCTTCCCCGAAGTGGTGTCTCTTCCTTGACGGTGATGAGCGGAACGTTCAACGCGGAATATGGACAAGCCCAGTCCGGCGTCGTCAATGTGACCACTCCGGAAGGATCATCAAAATATCAGGCATCGATCAGAGCGGGAACTGATAATTTCGGGATTCCATCAAATTCTTGGGACAGTTACAATCTGGAATACCGAGCCGGCGGCCCGGTACCGGTATTTTCGGAAGCCGATGATTTGCTGACGATGTTTGTGAACGGTGACCGGACGTTGACCCGGACCTATCTGAATTCCGTCACCGGCCCGCAGTATTCAACCAAGGGGGGCAGAGCCGTACAGCGTGATTTTGATTTCGGATTATTTGATAGGAAATCACGCTTTACCGGAAAACTGACCTCGCGACCTTCTCAAAATATAAAGATCAATGCCAGTGGTTCATATTCCTTGCGTCATTGGAGGGATTACGATCACTATTTCAAGCAGTATCCGGAATATAACGATCAACAAAAAATGACCAGCCAATTGTATTCCGTTGCAGTGACCCATACGCTCAGCAACAGTACATTCTACGAAGTGAAGTTTTCCTATTTTTCCATGATCAGCAACTCGTATACGTTTGAAGAAGATCTTACGGGCGATATATCGTCGAGATTTAAAAAAGTGTTCAAACCGGTCAGCGACGCCGTTGCGTTCGACTCGACATCGAATTACGAATTTGCCGGATTTTACGCCCAACCGTTGCGGTTTGCGGATATCCAGAGTTTTGGGCATCGGAAACTTGGAGAAGACCTCAATGATACCTCCGGTGTATTGTTGGCAAAGAAGGGAGAGTACATCACCGATGCCATGATCCAAACATTAATCAACCAGGGTGTTACACAGGCAATCGTCATGGTCCCTTCCAGTGATGACTTTTTTTCGGAATCCAAAACGCAGACCCGTACGCTTGTCTTCAACCTGTCCAGCCAACTAGATGAACATAATTTGATCAAAATAGGCGTAGAAGCCAAAACCCACACGTTGAATAATTTTTGGATCAGCGGTGTGAACACCTACTGGGATCATCTGGACGATTCCTATTCGTTCTGGAAAAGACATTCCGAAATTACTGCCTACGAATTCAGTCCGGTGCAATTGGCTGGATATATTCAGGACAAGTTGGAATATGATGATATCATCCTGAACATTGGTCTGCGGGTGGATTATCTGGACAGCAAAACAGTCGATATTTATTCGGTGATCAATAATCCGGCTGATTCGTCGTTACGCACTTCTAATGTGAAAACTAAAATGCACATCAGTCCACGGATAGGATTTGCCCATCCCATCACCGAATCGATCAAGTTCCGGTTCTCGTACGGCCAATTCTATCAGTATCCCGACTTCAATTACCTGTACCGGCGATTCAATCAACACGATCCGGCATACCCGTCTCCGGACCTGAGCCAGGGATACCTCCCGTTTATTGGCAATCCGAATCTGAAACCTGAGGTAACGAATGCGTATGAATTCGGAACCGAATTTGAGCTGATGGAAAATCTGTCCGGCAGTGTCACCATCTTTTATAAGGACACGTACGATTATATCTCGACGCAGCGCATTGACGTCCGTCCGTACGCATATACACAAATCGTCAATCTGGATTATGCAAACGCCCGAGGGTTTGAAATATCGTTACGGAAACGCCTGGACAACCATTATTCCTTTCAATTGAACTACACATATTCCCGAGCGGAAGGGAATGCCGATTACTGGCAGACCCATACGGACGAAGCGATACTTTCATCTGTGTACGGCATTGTCGCACCGAAAAAAACTATCACGCTCGGATGGGATCAGCCGCATACGCTGAACTTTAACGGCACGATTGATTTTCCCACGTGGGGAGCAAGCATGATCGGACAATTCGGAAGTGGATTGCCGTATTCACCAGCCGACGCGCGCGGCAAACCGATTGGTGAACGGAACAGTGGCAGGATGCCATGGACCGGCACGGTAGATGTCCGTCTTTATAAACAATTCGATTTCGATGAATACCATTGTATCCTCTACAGCGATATTGATAATCTCTTCAATCGACGGAATATTTACGATGTCTTCACCAGCACCGGCCGGCCGGATTATTCCGCCAATCCCAATACGAGTATAGAGAACGCACATCGTCCGCAGTGGTTTGGGCCGCCACGTCATGTTGAGCTCGGTTTAGAATTTCGATTTGAATAATTAAGCACCGGAGAAAATTCATGGCAGCACGAATACTGTTCTCGGCACTGTTTCTCGGCTTCCTTTCGTTGCACGCCCAGGAAGGGATGTCAAAGCGTCAATATTATAACGGCATCCTCGCTCCCCAGCGGGAATATAAACCGCTGGTTCCGTTTGCAAAGACCAATGCAGTGACCGACCGAAAACTTTCCATAATGAATGTCGGCAATGTGTGGGCTCGTATATCCAATTTTGCCACGCTGGGGTATGACGGATGGGGAGCATGCTATGAATTTCCTGCAAAATCTGGATTGACATATCGCTGGACCATGGCGCCCCTGATCGGCGCGAAAAAGAAGGATGGCTCAACGTACGTTGCGAGCGGTACCTGGGGTGCCGCACGAAACAGTGAAGATGAATTCCAGCCGGTACATGGATTTGATGCCGGCAGAGAAGATGAAAAAGCGAACATCGGCATTGCATTCAGCGACAATAAAGCCAGCTGGCCTGCAGTCTGGCCGAATACCCAGCCAATTTCTTCCCTTCCGGCAAACGCTCGGAAATTAACAGCACTCGGGTTGACATATCCGCAGCCACCGGTTGGATCTTCGGGATTTCCCGGCGTTGTGAATGGTGAAGTCCGTGCAACCCGCGAAGCATACTTTGTCGTAACAGACAATGACTCCATCGCGGGAAACAAACCGCGACCGATGGATATTCGAGTGGATATGTGGGCGCTGCAGTGGGATGATATTCTGAACCAAAATTATATCGTGTATAAGATGCTATTGACCAATGTCGGTGTGGATACACTGTATGATGTTTACATCGGCATTCATGACGATCCCGACTGCCCGGAACAGGGAGCGGCGGAATGGACAGATGATTATGCTGCGTTTATTTCTCCAGGAACGGATGTCTCCGGTTACAGCCCTTCACAAGATTCGTTGCTATGGAATTTTTCTTATTTGTGGGACGGCGATGATAAAGTGCAGGGCCTTGTTGCGAAGAATGTCGGCTGGGTCGGACTGAAATTCCTTGAAACGCCGAACGATCTGAATACCGGCAAACCGAGAGGCATTTCGACCTTCCAAGTCTTCGAATATTCTGCTGCCCCACAATCGGAAGCGACAGAGTATAATCAGTTGGCTGCAGGGATTATGCCGCCGCAAAATGTCACGCCGCACTCAAAGGATTGGACACAAACTCCTAATTCCTACGGGCCGGATATTACGTACGTTGTCGCCAGCGGTCCGTTTTCATTGGCTCCCGGCAAGCAATTAAATTTCGCTTTTGCAACAGTACATGCTGCAAGTAAGAACGACCTGTTCAATAACGCAATGTTCTGTCAGCTGCTGTATAATGCGCAATATCAAGCAGCGGAACCTCCGCCTGAACCGAAGGTCCAAGTTTCGGTCAGCGACAAACAAGTGACGCTGTATTGGGATGACCGTTCGGAGAAGGGAATTTATTATAAATCCGATAGCACGGTAGACCATGTGAATGACCGACTGACGAAGTCCAATGCATTTCAAGGGTATATGATCTATAAAAGCACCGATCGCGGGATTACCTGGGGTGAAAAAATCACCGATGTGCAAGGTGGTTTTAAATATTGGAAGCCTCTGGCACAGTATGATCTTGTCGACAATATCACCGGTGAAAGCACACTGGATCTCGGCCGGTATTTCTGGCTCGGCAACGACACTGGATTGCGTCATTCGTTCGTGGACAGGAACGTGTCGAATGGTTATGAGTATTGGTATGCTGTCTGCGCCTATGACGGGAATGACGGCAATGTGCCGCCGCTGGTCAATTCTATTAAAGCGGATCGGCAGCAGCTGGGAGGAAACACTGTTGCAGTAATACCTGCAGCGCCGCTGCAAGCGATTACTCCCGGGTCTCCCAAAGGAAACGCAACGCTGGTCGCAGGAAGAACACAAGCAGTACCGTCGGTGAAAGCGATCGATCCAGAGCGCGTCACCGGGGACGAGTATATAATCTCTTTCAACTCTGCCAATCCCAATGACAAACGATATTCTGTGCATTATGCATCCACCACCAAACCGGTGTTTGTTTCAGGATCGGTCAGCAACGACTCCATCAGTGATCGGCCTTTTTACGATCCTGTGAATGATAATGCAGTCGTCTTCGACGGAATACGGATGGAAATGGTCGATCTGAAAACAGGTATCTATGACCTGCAGCAGATTCTTCCCTCTCCGATAAAGAAGGTGAAATTAGCGTCATGGTATCATTTTAACGAGGATTTGACCGGCGGCGGTTTGACAGACGATTATGAAGTAATTTTCGGCAAACCGGATTTTTCCGATACCTTATGGAGTTACGGCGCAAAAGTAATAAATTCGCATCAGTTGGTGAAAGCTCCTCTTTATGTCAGAAATATTACTACCGGTCAGCGTGTGATTCCGCTTCTGGGTAACGGTTCGGACGGCAATTTCGAAGTGGAGAAGGGCGATTCACTGCTGATTTGCAATTTGCTGTATGATACGGTGAAGACAATCAAAATTGTCGGTCCGATAAAAGGCATTAATGCCTCACCGAAAAACTTTAACTTTGTAATGATATTTGATTCTACAACGTCGAAGGCGCAGACGGGGGATCGATTTCGGATAATAACGAATCATCTCATCACAACCGCCGATACGTTAAAACTAAAAACGACGAAACAAACAACCGCTTCTATAACGGAAAAGAATCTTGAAATAACCGCGGTTCCCAATCCCTATGTCGTCAGTTCCTATTTCGAGACGAACAAATATGGAGTACAGAAAGAGATACAATTCCACCATCTGCCCCCGCAATGCACCATCCGTATCTTTAATGTTGCCGGGGATCTTGTGCAGACGATTATCCACAATGCGACAACAGCGCGGCAATCGACCATTGCATCGTGGAATTTACAAAGTTATAACGGACAGGAAGTTTCATACGGAATCTATATCTATCACGTCGACGTCCCTGGCATCGGTGAATATGTCGGGAAACTCGCTTTGATAAAATGAGGGAATCATGAAAAAGAACATGCTTCTGATCTTCTTCATCGCCGCCCACACTCTGCTGCGTGCCCAGTTCGATAATGTCGGAACTTCGGCGATGAATTTTTTGAAGATCGGAGTCGGTGCTCGCGGCATTGCAATGGGATCGTCGCAAGTGGCCTCGGTGAACGATGCGACCGCTTTGTATTGGAATCCGGCCGGGATGGCAAATCTTACGGCGAACCAGATTTTCCTTTCCAATAATAACTGGATTGCGGACTTGAATCACAATTTCATTGCAGCCGCCGTTCCCGCGGGTGATTTCGGCATTGTAGGCGTGAGTGTATCATACCTTTCCATGGGCGATATCAAAGTGACGAATTGGGATAATACTTACGGAACCGGCGAGACATTCACAGCAAACAGTGCTGCAATAGGATTTGGATGGGCGCGGCATT
>JBAYJG010000006.1:0-27573 GCA_041665225.1 Bacteroidota bacterium | reverse complement strand
ATAGGCGAACAGTGTTCCGAACCCGCCGTCGATGTCGAACCATGAATCCATTTTCGTAGCGCCGGTATAATACGAGAGCGCATAGAACTGTTCCTTCCGTTCCGAGAGATATTTTGCCAGTTCTTTCAGCATCAGCGCCCGCTGATGAAAAGTATATTGCCGGATCTTCTTCCCGCCGATACTACGGCCATATTCTGCCATCTGACGAAAATCGATTCCTGTACTGTCAGCATCAAAAAGATGTTCGCCGGTAATCGCACTCTTTAAAAGAGTAGGTGTGCCAGTTCCTGTAATCCATTCACCGTATGCATATGACTGCAATTTCATAAAATCCTAACTCCGTCATGTGATGGCACATTTCAAGGTTTTTCAACCGCACTTCGCAAAATAATGGATACAACATAGAATTTTTGGAGTGGAAAGTAAAGGGACAATCCACTCTTTTGAGATCTCAGGAAAAGCAAAGTCCCATATAGCAATCGAACTGCACATTCAGTATCTTCACACTGTATGTTCGCTGAATTAGAATATATGACCATCCTTGGCGCGACATTAATGTCAGTCGTTGCCATGGTCTCGCTGGTTGTCGGCGCGGCGATAGGTATTTATATGAAGCCGTCGCACCGTTTGAATGCCATCATTATGGCTTTTGGCACCGGCGCACTCATTCAGGCGCTTGCATTGGAATTAGCATTCGAGGGAGCCGAACGCCTGATCCATCATGGTGAGCATACCGGCATCGAAAGCTGGATGTGGGTTTCCAGCGGATTTTTAATCGGCGGTCTTATCTACTACCTCGCCAACAAATTTTTAGAGCGGCGCGGCGCCGCGCTTCGTCATCCTGCCCTTTCCAAACTATATTTGCTCGAAAAAAAACGTGAAGAATCCGCTGAGATCCTGAAACGGCTGGCCAATGTGGAACTTGTCCGTTCACTTCCTCCGGAAGAAATGCAGGATGTTCTCCTCTGTGTGCAGCCGGTGCAATTCAAACAGGGGGAGACAATCTTCCAACAAGGCGATGACGGAAATGCGTTATACCTAATCGATTCCGGGACGATAGACATTATCTCCGGCAATACTGATTCAAAACCCCTTGCTCAACTGGTATCCGGCCATTCATTCGGAGAAATGGCGTTGCTTACCGGTGAACCACGTTCAGCCTCTGCGATTGCCTCTACCGATGCCGCATTGCTGAAGATCGGCAAAGAACATTTCGACGAATTAATCGACCGATCACCACGCCTTCGGCACTCTGTGGAAGAACTTATTTCACAACGCATCCTGAAGAATGTTGAGAAAGCGAAAGGAACGGTCGATGCTGCTCACTGGCAAAAAGTTGCCGTTGCCAATATCCAACAGCTTTCAAAATCAGAAGAAGACCGACTGCGGAATAAACATGCATCATCCGGCGCTCCGCTGGCAATATTTTTAGGGGCGATGTTGGACGGAATTCCGGAATCGCTTGTGATCGGTTCTAGCTTCATTTCTTTTGAATCTTTCAAACTTACTTTCCTTGCCGCAGTATTTCTTGCAAATCTTCCGGAAGCGATTGGAAGTGCAAAAGGAATGAAAGAAGCCGGATTTAGCAACGTGAAGGTCTTTTCCCTCTGGTTCGGTTTAATCATCGCAGGTGCTTTTGCGGCAGCGCTAGGAAATATTTTCCTTTCCACTGCTCCTGCAACTGCACTTACGCTCGTCGGCGCGATCGCCGGAGGAGGAATTCTCGCCATGGTCGCCTCAGTGATGATGCCAGAAGCGTATGAGGATGGCGGCGCATCTGTCGGTCTCGCAACGATCGCCGGATTTTTAACTGCATTTTTGTTTACATTTATCTAGCAATCTCTTTCTAACACTCTGCGCACTTCCTATCGAACAACCAAATCTTCACTTTTTTTGCTGCTCCTTCCATGTTCCATACACTTTTTTCTGAGATTTCCTTTTTTTCGGAATGCTCCGTAACGGCTTCACTGGTTTCATTGTAGTGCGGAGGTCGTCCGGAAGTGATTGATATAATTTCGTCCCTTTGGTTTTCCAATCGAGCATTGCATCGGAAACCTGTTTCACAATCTTTGCCGGATTACCGACTACTACTGAACGCGGGGGAATCTGCATCTCAGACGGAACGAACGTTAGCGCACCGATGATCGAATTTGCCCCGACTACGGCATTGTCCATCACGACAGCATTCATTCCTACAAGAACATTCTCACCGATATTTGCGCCATGGATGACAGCACCATGGCCGATATGTGCATTCTTTCGCAGAATGATCGATTTCCCGGGGAAGACATGAATAACGCACGTTTCCTGAATATTGCATCCGTCTTCGATCACAATGCCTCCCCAATCGCCGCGAATCACCGCTGATGGTCCGACATATACATTCTTTCCGATGCTGACATTTCCAATAACAGTCGCTTGCGGATGAATGAATGCTGATTTGTGCACCACGGGAATATGGCCGTTAAATGAATAACAATTACTTGTCTTCATATACACCTGTTCAAACTTTTTCTATGATTGTCGCCATTCCCTGACCTACGCCAATACACATAGTACACAACGCATATCGGCCGCCATTGGATTGCAGTTCGTATGCTGCCGTTGTGATCAATCGTGCACCGGACATTCCCAGTGGATGTCCAAGTGCGATTGCCCCGCCGTTCGGATTCACGCGCGGATCGTGATCGGAGAGTCCAAGCCCACGCACTGTTGCGAGACACTGTGCCGCAAACGCTTCATTCATTTCTATCACCGACATATCCGCGATCTTCAATCCTGTTTTTGCGAGTATCTTTTCGGTTGCGGGCAGCGGACCGATCCCCATCAACCTCGGTTCCACACCGACAACAGCGGATGCGATGATCTTCGCGATCGGTTTCGTATCATATTTTTTCATCGCTTCCTCGGAAGCGAGGATCATAGCGCACGCACCGTCATTCAATCCCGATGAATTCCCCGCGGTCACAGTTCCCTTCCCGTCCTTCCGGAAGGCTGGTTTCAATTTCGAGAGCTTTTCCAATGTCGTATCGGGTTTCGGAAATTCATCATCGCCGATGATGATGGTCTCCCGTCTCGTCGGAACTTCGATGGTGATAATCTCCTTAAAGAATCGCTGGCTGGTAATTGATTTCTTTGCTTTCTGTTGCGACCAGAGTGCAAATGCATCCTGATCATCCCGTGAAATACCGTATTGTTCCGCGACATTCTCCGCTGTCATCCCCATGGAATCGACTCCATACATTTCTTTCATTTTCGGGTTGACAAACCGCCAGCCTAACGCAGTATCAACCATTTCTGGCGATCGGGAAAACGCCTCGGACGGTTTTGCCATGACATACGGTGCTCGCGACATGCTTTCTACACCGCCGGCGATAAAAATATCGCCGTCACCGACACGAATCTTGTTCGCGGCGATTGCAACTGCACTCATCCCTGATGCACACAGCCGATTCACTGTTTCGGCCGGAACTGTCACCGGCAATCCTGCCAGTAACGAGGACATCCGGGCAACATTTCGGTTATCCTCTCCCGCTTGATTTGCACAACCTAATACTACTTCGTCATAGGAAGTACCCTCGATGTTCGGATTTCGTTCCATCAGCCGTTTGATGACAATGGCCGCAAGGTCATCAGGCCTGATGGAAGAAAGCGCACCGCCGTATTTCCCTATCGGCGTTCGTATCGCATCAATGATGTATACCGGTTTCATACGTATCGACTCCGACCGCTCATCAGGAATTGATGATGCATGGTCCGTTAAAATGATTTAAAATACTCAAATGCTTGGCGGCACGACTGGCAATAATAGTATGCTTTGCATGCAGTGGAACCAAATTCACTTTGTTTTGTCGTATCGGCGGAATTACAATGCGGACACAATATCTTCGGCATGCCTATCTGGAGAAGCGGCGATGAGACGGAGTGCACCGGAGGAGCGATCCCGTAACGCTTCAGTTTTAATTTTGCGTCATCACTTATCCACTCCGTTGTCCACGCCGGCGAGAATACTGTGGTTACTGAAACAGATGACAACCCTGCATCCATCAACACACGGCGGATCTCGTCCTCAATCATTTTCATTGCAGGACAACCGGAATAGGTCGGCGTTATTATGATTTCAATAAAATCACTGTGCAGCCGAACATCCCTGACTATACCGAGTTCCACAATGGAGATGGCGGGCACTTCCGGGTCGCTGATTGTCGAAAGAAGTACCTTGATCGAATCTATCGAGCTGATGCGTTCTTGGATCATGAGTTCTCGCTTTTCGTCAGGAGTACCTCACCATTGAATATCGGGAAATGACCGGGCCACAATCTGCATCTCCGACAACAAATGGCCGAGATGCTCTGTATGGTGTCCGCTTCTTCCCCCTTTGTGAATGAATGCTGTTTGCAGCGGCAATGACAACGTTGCCGTAGAAATGATTTCGCGTACTGTTCCAGTCCATTCATCCTTCAACGAAGAGGAAATAACTGCAACCCCCTCTTTGGCAAGTTCATTCTCCAGCGGATCGGGGAGAAACATCTCATCCGTAAATTTCCATAATTCATCCAACGCTTTTTGTGCTCGCGCATGACTTTCTTCCGTGCCGTCCCCCAACCGAATCATCCACTGACTGCTGTGACGAAAGTGATACCGTAATTCTTTTACCGCCTTTCCAGCAATTCCTGCCAAAGGATGGAACGTACTTTTCTGCAATCGGTCGAACAGAAGCACTCCAAATGCATCATAGAAGAATTGCCGAACGATCGTCCGAGCATAATCGCCGTTAGGCTGCTCCACCAGAAGGAGATTTTTATATTCGAGAGCTTCCCGGAAATAGACGATCGCATCCGCTGTGCGTCCCTTGCCTTCCTCCGTCGCAGCTGCACTGTATAAATAATTTGCTTGACCAATGCAATCCAACGCGATATTTGCCAGGGCGATGTCCTCTTCCAGGATCGGCGCATGGCCGCACCATTCGGACAAGCGGTGACCAAGAATCAGGCGGTCGTCCGCAAGACGGAGCAGATATTCTATGATAGGAGCATTCACGGTTTCTTCCACAGTTCATCGTCCAATGTATATTTATAGAAATGCGGATGGCGATACACTTTATCTTTTGTCGGTTCAAAGAACGAAGGCGCATCTTCCGGCGTGGAGGCGATGATATGTTCCGTTTTCACCACCCAGATATTCTTTGCAGTTCCCCGGCGCGCGAAAACATCGCGTGCATTTTGAAGTGCATTTTCTGCATCGGCAGCACGGATACTTCCTGCATGCAGATGCGGTGTATTATCGGATTCCTGAATGAATACTTCCCAGAGATCCCATTGGTCATGTATTTTTTGTTCGGTCATATCAATTCGTAGATGCTCGTATCATCCTTCGGCAGAATGACAGAGGATGTGAAAATTGCGGGTCACGCCGCTGCGTTGTTCTTCAACCGTTGTTTTTCTTCGTATGCACGCGCCGCATCTCTTACCCATTGTCCCATGTGATGCGCATTCAACCGTGACTGCATCCGTTCATGATTGCACGGTCCGTGACCGTTGATCACGGCATTGAATTCGTTCCAATCGATCTCTCCGGTCTCCCAGCTACGGGATTGTTCATTGAACTTCAATTTCGGATCGGGAACGGTGAGTCCCCAGGTATGCGCCTGTTCCACTGTCATATCGATGAACCGTTGACGGAGCTCGTCATTACTTTTCAGTTTAATTTTCCATCGCATCATGTCCGGACTGTTCGGCGAATTAGAATCGTGAGGCCCGAACATCATCAGCGTCGGCCACCAGAAACGGTTAAAGGATTCCTGCACCATTGCTTTTCCCTTGTCGCCGGAAGCGATAAGCATTGCAATGATTTCCATCCCTTGTTTTTTATGAAAATTCTCTTCCTTACAGATGCGCAGCAGTGCGCGGGAATACGGTCCGTAGGAACATTTTGCCATTGTCGTCTGATTGATGATAGCGGCACCATCCACCAACCAGCCGATCATGCCCATATCTGCCCACGAGAGTGTCGGGTAATTAAAAATGGAGGAGTATTTTGCCTTGCCGGAGTGGAGTTGGTCGAACATTTCTTCGCGGGAGATGCCGAGAGTTTCTGCAGAACTGTAGAGATAATGGCCGTGGCCGGCTTCATCCTGCACTTTGGCAAGCAGACCGATCTTCCTGCGCAACGACGGTGCACGGGTGATCCAGTTCCCTTCGGGGAGCATGCCGATAATTTCGGAATGGGCATGCTGTGAGATTAAACGCATCAGTTGTTTGCGGTATTTATCCGGCATCCAATCGTTCGGTTCGATCGTGTTGCCCTCTGCGATGCGTTGATTGAATTGTGCTTCCAAGCCGGCGATGTTTTCGCTCATGCATTCCCTCGTTAGAATTGTGGTTCCGCTGAGATCAGTTGCTTGAATATACAAAAGGCAG
Source organism: Bacteroidota bacterium (assembly GCA_041665225.1). Classification (GTDB taxonomy): domain Bacteria; phylum Bacteroidota; class Ignavibacteria; order UBA10030; family UBA8401; genus UBA8401. The sequence goes on along the minus strand of JBAYJG010000006.1, from coordinate 21,154 downwards.
GATGTTTTCCAAAATCAATTTTGCCGATTTACGGTAACACCATGACCATCCAATGTTATTCATCTTCGTTCATTTCGTGTGTTTCCGTATTGTGCTCAATGCTGAAGAGAAATTTCGCCTTGGGATTGTTGTCGATCGCCCGCTGCAGGGCATATTTTGATTCCGAAATAAACACGAGATTGTCGTGCTTATCATTGAAGATCGAACCCGGATGGATCGTCTTGAGCCAATCGATATCCGCTTCATGTTCGTATTGCACCCAGGAAGCTTTATAAAGACTGAGCGGCCGGAATAGACACGGCGCCCCGTATTCGTTTTGCAAACGGTATTGGATGACGTCGAATTGCAAATCCCCAACAGTGCCGACGACCTTTCTGTTCCCTCGATTTTGCAAGAACACCTGCGCAAGTCCCTCGTCCGTCAGCTGCATGATCCCTTTTTCCAACTGTTTCGATTTGAATGGATCGGTCAATTGCAGTTCCTTAAATATTTCGGGAGAGAAGGTCGGGATCCCTTTATACATCATCTCTTCCCCTTCCGTCAGCGTGTCTCCAATCTTGAAATTGCCCGAATCGTATAAACCGATGACGTCGCCCGGATACGCAACATCCACAACGGATTTATCCTGCGCCATAAACGATGTGGGATTAGAAAATTTCAATTCGCGTTTTAGCCGGACATGGTAATAAAATTTATTCCGTTCAAATTTGCCGGAGCAGATGCGCAGAAACGCGATCCGATCACGGTGCCGTGGATCCAAATTCGCATGCAATTTAAAAACGAAACCGGAGAATGTATCCGTCATCGGTTCAATCACGCCGCGCGTCGTTTCCCGCGGCTGCGGTGCCGGGGCAATCTTGACGAACGTCTCCAGCAGCTCCTTTACGCCGAAATTGTTCAAGGCGCTGCCAAAGAACACAGCGGCGGAGTTTCCTGCAAGATATTCTTTTACATCAAATGCGGGATATACTCCCCGCACTAATTCGATGTCGTGCTTCAGCTGCAATGCCTGCTTCCCGAATTGCTCCTGCAGTTTCGGATCGTCAACGCCGCTGAATGTTTCGATCTCTTCTTCCACACGCTGCTTGTTCGGCGTAAAAAAATTGAATGTGTTATCATGAATATTAAATACACCGCGGAAATTCGAGCCGATTCCCATCGGCCATGTGAGAGGACGAACGTGAATGTTCAATTTTTGCTCGATCTCGTCCAGCAATTCAATCGGATCTCGTCCTTCGCGATCTAACTTGTTGATGAACACGATCACCGGAGTATTCCGCATCCGGCAGACGTTCATGAGTTTTTCTGTCTGCTCTTCGACACCTTTCACGCAATCGATCACAAGAATGACACTATCCACCGCAGTAAGAGTCCGATAGGTATCTTCCGCAAAATCTTTGTGACCCGGAGTGTCGAGCAGGTTCACCGTGTAATTATTATAAGAAAAGGTCATCACGGATGTGGAAACGGAAATACCGCGCTGTTTTTCAATCTCCATAAAATCCGATGTCGCCGTTTTTTTGATCTTGTTGGATTTCACCGCACCGGCAATCTGGATCGCTCCGCCATACAGCAGCAGTTTTTCGGTCAAGGTTGTTTTGCCGGCATCAGGATGGCTGATGATGGCAAATGTTTTTCTGTGTTGAATGTGTTTCAAAATGCTCATAGGAATGAAGCGATAAATGTCTACGGATAAATAATTGAAAACGGCTGCGAGAGCCTGGCGAAAAGCAGAAGTGAGGTCGTTACGTATGTCTCTGAGCTTGCATGTGTAAATATATCGAAAAATGAGCGGAAATGAAACCTAAATTCTCCTGCTGATGATCTGTCCTGCGATGTCATCGATCTGTTCAGGACTGGAAATGCTGAACCATCCAATCCGTTCTTCTTTTCGAAACCACGTCATTTGTCGTTTTGCAAATCGGCGGGTATTCTGTTTCATTAGTTCGATCATACGTTCTCTGGAGATTTCATTGCGGATATAGGCGAAGGCTTCTTTATAACCGACAGTTTGCAGCGACTGAAAACGGTCGTCGAGTCCCGATTTTCTCAGCGCTTTTACCTCATCCAGGAATCCTGCCGCAAGCATCGCATCCACGCGTTTGTTAATGCGTTCATAGAGCACATTGCGATCCCACTGAAGTCCATAAAAATGACTATCGTAAATCTTTTGGACAGAGTGCATTTGATGAAATTTTGAAATAGGTGTTCCTGTCTCGTAAAACACTTCCAGTGCCCGTATCACCCTGCGGTATTTTGTCGCATCCATTGTCGCTGCAGATTCCGGATCAATGGAAGTCAATTCGCGAAACAGTGCATCCCTACCTTCAACCGATAATTTCTGTTCAAGACGTTCCCGCACCTCACCGGAAATCTGTGGTTGTTCAAAAAAACCATCAATCAACGCCTGAATATAGAGTCCTGTCCCTCCGACAACGATTGGCTGTTTGCCGCGAGCAATGATCTCCGCGATAACGGCTCTTCCCTGCACCTGAAAATCTCCCGCATTGAATTTCTGATCTGGTTCAAGGTAATCGACAAAATGATGCGGAACTGTCCGCAGCTCATCCGGGGACGGTTTAGCGGTTCCGATATTCAGATGTTTGAAGATCTGCCGGGAGTCAGCAGAAATGATTTCCGCAGGGATGCGCTGTGCAATGTTCAACGCGAGTGCGGTTTTTCCCGATGCTGTTGATCCAACGATGACGATGATATAAGGAAGCGGAGACACTATTCTTCAATTCCAACCGTTTTTACCGATAAGAGGGACAAACTTAAATCCTTCAACAACCTCTTTTTTGAGTACACCGTTTACTTTCATTCCGATCACAAGCTCCTGCGTATCACGTCCTCCGACAGGAATAGCGAGTCGTCCCCCCTCTTTCAACTGCTGCACCAGTGCATCAGGAATATGCGGAGCACCGGCGGTAACAATAATGCCGTCATACGGTGCATGGTCCTTCCATCCGACAGTTCCATCACCACCTTTTGAGGCGATGCGTAAGTTGAGAGATTCAAATATCTTCTGTGCATTATGCAGCAGGCTCAGGTGCCGTTCGATGGTAAACACCCGACAACCCATTGTTGCAAGTACTACCGCCTGATATCCGGATCCTGTGCCGACTTCAAGCACCTTCGCATCTTTGATTAATTGAAGCGATTGTGTCATGAATGCAACGGTATAGGGCTGTGAGATCGTCTGTTCCGATCCAATGGGAAGTGCGTTGTCCTCATATGCGCGGTTGATGAACATTTGATCAACAAACAAATGCCGTTCGACAGTGGACATCGCACCGAGCACGCGTTCATCCGTTATCCCTTTTTTTCGTAATGCATCAATCAATTCTTTCCGTTCAGTGTCAAATCTTCCCATATCAGTACTGCTTCAATAATACTTTGATAAAATTTACAGTTGTTTGTAAGTGCGTCATATTACTTTTTTCACCCGCATAGATCGTTGCGATTGGAATACTATCGAAAGAGAATCCTGCTGCCGCTGCTTTAATCAGGAATTCCGTTTCCGCTTCAAATCCTTCAGATGTCAGTGCAACCTTCTCCAAAACTCCTCTGCTAATAAATCGGAAACCGGATTGACTGTCTTTAATTTTTGTCCCTGTTCTCAACCGGACCAGTGCTGTCGTAACAGTATTTGAAAACATTCGGTGGATCGGCATTCTCTTCATATCATGGAGTCTGCTGCCAATAATGATATCACATTTCTCGGACACATAACGGGAAATGAAATTTGGGATTTCTTCGGGCTGGTGCTGAAGATCCGCATCCATCGTGATCACAGCTTCAAAGTTGTTCTGCAGTACATAATTGAACCCTGTCTGCAGAGCTGCTCCTTTACCTCTATTTCGGTCATGGGAAAGTACCTTCACTCCAACGCGATCGGCAATTTCCCTGGTAGAATCCGTCGAACCGTCGTTGACGACAATAATCCTCTCCTTCGAAAGGATTGCGAGTGTCTGTTTCAGCAGTTCAGGAAGAGACGCTGCGGCATTATATGAAGGGATGACAACTGCAACATTCATCACTGCGGACGAATTGCCTCCTTTACATTCTGCATGGTACGCTGAACGGAAAGCACAAGGCGTTCGCGAAGTTCTTTCCGGAGATCTTTCACCGCAATTTTATACTGCAGTTCGCCATTATCCGCAATGGAGATTGCACCAGTTTCCTCAGATATGATTACTGCAACTGCGTCGGTTTGTTCCGTTATCCCTAACCCCGCACGATGGCGCGTTCCCAGCGCCAGATCACCAATACGTGTCGTGGACGACAGCGGAAGGGTGCAGCGAGCGGCTTCGATGATGCGGTCATTCACAATGACAGCGCCATCATGCAGCGGCGAACGCGGGTTGAAGATAGAGAGCAGCAATGCACGACTGATTTGCGCCCCCAATGCGATCCCGGTTTCGATGAACGATTTCATTCCGGTTCCCCGCGCAATAATGATCAATGCACCTTGTTTCTTCTTGGACAGTTCCAGCGCCGTTGCGGATATTTCCTCGATAGATTCCGTGACGTTCAGCCGCAGGAATAATCGGACCAGGCGGTTCCGCGCGATAGTCGAGAGCAGCCGGCGAATCTCCGGTTGGAAAATTACAATAAATGCCACCACCCAAATATCCGTCAGGGTTCGCAGGATCCAACCCATAGCCTTCAGATTCGATGTTTGAGCAATCAGGGATAACAACACAATAACGACCAGACCGATCAGGATTTGCGCTCCGATCGTTCCGCGCATTCCACGGTACAATTGATAAAAGACAAGAGCTACCAGGAAGATGTCGATAACATCCACTACTGTAACTGCAAGAAAGCCGATCTTAAAGAGTTCCATTATTGTGCATGTTGTATTGCGTCAATGACCATAGCGACTCGTTTCATTGCTTTAACATCGTGAACACGGATGATATTCGCCCCGTTCATGATCGCAGCAGCGACGGTCGCTGCTGTCCCTTCAAAACGATCATCGACGGGAGCGTTGTTGAGAATAGTTCCGATGAAACCTTTCCGCGACGTGCCGATCAACACCGGCAGATCCAGCTTCCGAAATTCGCCAAGATGTTTTAGCAGCATCAGATTATGTTCAAGGTTCTTACCGAATCCAATTCCCGGATCGATAATAATATTCTGTACTCCAGCCTTTCGTGCCTGTTCCACTGACGCCTGCAATTCGGCAAACACTTCATGAACAACGTCACCGTACTGCGGATTCAGCTGCATCGTTTCCGGTGTTCCCTGAATATGCATTACGATCAGAGCTGCAGTATATTGAGCGGCAACAGATGCAATCTTTGGATCAAATTTCAATCCGCTGATATCGTTGATGATGGATGCTCCGGACTTTACAGCTTGTTCCGCAACAACAGATTTTGTCGTATCGACCGAGATAATGATATCCGAACGCTTCCGTATATCATCGATCACCGGTAAGATTCGCCGGAGTTCTTCATCGGCTGTTACAGTGTGTGTTTCACCATATACACCTTTGGGTCTTGTGGACTCGCCTCCGATATCGATGATATCCGCCCCCTGCTCAACCATCTCCAGTCCCCGTGCAACAGCAGCTTCGACGGAGAGATATTTGCCGCCGTCTGAAAACGAATCCGGCGTGACATTGAGAATCCCCATCACGTACGTGCGGTGGGAAAAATCAAATGTCGTCTTACCGACTTCGAGAAACTGTGGGTATCTCAACACTTCTTTCATCTGGTTCAAAATATCGAATCGTTGATGGATATGCAAAAAGAAAAACTCCCGGAACAGCACAGAAAAAAGAACCCTCTGAGATCATCAGAGGGTTCTGTCGTCCGTTATTTCTTGAACATCTTTGTCCATTCATATTTCTTACGCTTTTTCCAGTTTGCGTTATGATAAAGGTAACTGAAAATAAGCGGAACAACGGTCGTTGCTTCTGCATACACCATCTGTTCGTGCGTAGTCTGCACTTTCCCCCAGGAACTTGCTTCCTTCAATGTGGACGAAGAGCAGGCACCGTCTCGCACATCGGCAACCGTAATCTGCACAGCATATTGATGCATCGGCACATCAACGCCCAGGACCTCTGCACAGACGACCGTATCCTGAATGAAGTTCTTCGGAACGCCGCCGCCAATCATGAATAATCCGGATGTCTTCGCGTGCATTTTGATTTGTGTCAGTTCATAGAAATCTTTCACGGAATCGATGGTCATATACGGTTTTCCCGCTTTCATCCGTTCATGCTGATGTTTTACCAGACCGAATCCCGCGGAGGAATCCGAAAATGCCGGACAAAAAATCGGGACATTGTTTTCATATGCCAACTGGATGAGGGAGTTCTTCTTCTTCGCATTCTTCACGCACCATTTTCCCATTTCATAGATGAATTCACGGGACGAATACGGGCGCGGTTCGAGCGATTCTGCAATCTTGAAGATCGTTCCGTCGCACACCTGCAGCGCTTCTTCGTCGATGTACGTATCATAGATACGGTCGACGTAATTGTTCCGCAACATGTTGTCGTCGATGAACGGAGTTCCCTTATAATGTTTGAATCCGAGCGCTTCGAAGAAATCCATATCCACAATGGAGGCACCGGTTGCGACAACCATGTCCACCATATTGTATTTAACCATGTCGGAGTATACGTTCATGCAGCCGCCGGCACTAGTGCTTCCGGCAAGGACGAGAGCGTTCGTACAGCCGTTATGTTCAATCATCTTCTTGAAAATATCCGTTGCCCGTGCCGTATCGCGCGAGCTGAAAGACATGTCGCGCATAGCGTTGATGATCGGCGTCGAATCGAACGACGTGGCATCAACCTGCTTCACGACCTCTTTGAGTAGATCTTTTTTCTTCATTGGTGTTTCTCCTCTATTATTGTTTTAGTATGTGTTTCAGAAATTTCCTCAGGATGCTGAGACAGCCTTCAGACCGATGATCGATCCGATCAACGTCGTTAGAAAAACGAGCCGCCAGAATTCCGCGGGCTCCTTGAAAACGAATATTCCTACGAGTACGGTCCCGATTGCTCCCACGCCCGTCCATACTGCATAGGCTGTACCGATTGGCAGTGTTTGCACTGCCTTGTACAACAGCGCCATGCTGATGGAAAGTGAAACAAAAAATCCGACCAGCCACCAGGCCGAAGCAGGACCGCTGGTTTCTTTTGCCTTTGCCAAACAGGAAGCAAAACCAACTTCAAAGAAACCGGCAACAATGAGCATAATCCAATTCATACTATCTGATACCGTACGTATAGTGATGGATGTTGTCGTAAAACTATTTTTGAAAAATTAAAAATGAAGCAGAGCACCATTACCGGGTAATGGCGCTGTCGGAAAGGATGTAGGACGAAATGTAAATCGTCTCGAGGAGATGTACTATGATAGTGTTGATATTCAACAATATGTTCGATTCTTAGAGAAAGATACGATTTTTTCAGCTGACTTCACAATTAAAGATAACGGAGTTCAGGATGCAAATACTGCTGCACATAATCCTTCACAGATTCTTCCAACGTACGGAACTGAACAGGACAACCTGTTGCTTGCAGCTTTGTAATCGACGCTTCGGTGTGATATTGATACGCATTGCGTATCTCTTCCGGCATTTCGGTGTATTCAATATTCGGAGGCATGCCGAGCGCTCCAAAAACAGCTTTTGCAAGATCGTTCCAGGTCCTGGCTTTACCAGTTCCGAGATTAAAGATTCCATTCACTTTCGGATTATTCAGCAGCCACCATAGCACTTCCGTACAATCCTTGATATAAACAAAATCCCTCACCTGTTCACCGTGTTTGTATTCCGGTTTATAGGATTTGAACAGTTTTATTTTCCCAATTTCCTGGATCTGATAGTACGCTTTGCAGACCAAACTCTTCATATCCCCTTTATGGTATTCGTTCGGTCCGAAAACATTGAAGAACTTCACTCCGACGACCTTGTTCTGAAGGCTATGCTGCAACACCCAAAGATCAAGGATCTGTTTCGAATATCCGTACGCATTTAGCGGCGCGAGGGTGGGCGACACGGCATCGTCATCGGAGAAACCGAGCGATCCGTTCCCATAGGTCGCACCGCTGCTGGCATACATGAACCGTACTTTCTTCCGTACAGCCCATTCGGCAAGGATACGCGTATATCGATAATTATTCTCCATTAAATGATCGACATCTTTCTCTGTCGTGGAGGAATTGGCCCCCATGTGGATGATGGCATCGATCTTCGGAAGTCGCTCGTTCAACAGCATTTCGATGAAATGATCTTTGTGTACGTAATCGGTAAAACGCTTACCGACGAGATTCTTCCATTTCGGAGAAACACCCAGTTCATCCACAACAAGGATATCTGTGACTCCTTTTTCGTTGAGTTTCGAGACCATTGCACTGCCGATAAATCCTGCACCGCCGGTTACGATAATCATTTTATACCTATCCCAGGTTCGACATTATTCGAAGATGTGAGCAACGCAAAATTATTTCCGTCCGCCGCGGTCGCCAGCAGCATGCCATTGGATTCGACCCCCATCAGTTTTGCCGGAGCAAGATTGGCTACGACAATGATCGTTTTTCCGATCAGTTGTTCGGGCGTCACTTTTTCCGCAATACCGGCAACGATTTGACGCTGTTCGAATCCTAAATCGATCTGCAGTTTCAACAATTTTTTGGATTTCGGCACAGCTTCCGCCTGAAGGACTTTCGCAGTCCGGAAGTCTATCTTAGCAAAATCGTCGTAGGTGATCTGTTGTTTCAGCGGAGCAAATGGTGCCGCGGGCGGTGCTGTTTCCGGTTTTGCGTCGACCGGTGTTCCTAATTTTCCCAATTCCTGTTCGATTGTAGAGTCCTCTATTTTTGTAAAAAGAATTTCTGATTGTCCCAACGGGTGTGCTTCCGGCAGCCTCGGTTCTCCTGCCTGCATCCATTGTTCCTTTTCCACCGTACTGTTCACATTCAGCATCTTCCACACTTTCTCCGAAGAGAATGGCACAACCGGCGAAAAGAGAATTGCCAGTGAACGGACGATATTCAGACAGATGTTTATCGTTGTCCCGCACTGTTCGGGATTATTCTTATATGTCTTCCACGGTTCGCTGTCGTTGAAATATTTGTTTGCCGCCCGCGCGACATTCATCATCTCCATCGTTGCATCGCGGAATTTAAACTGTTCAATCAACTCGCCGATCCGGCCCGGCGCTGACTGCACAAATGCAAGGATCTCTGTATCTCGATCATTCAAAGCACTGCGTTTCGGTACGCTGTTGCCAAAATTTTTTGCGGCAAATGTGATGGTCCTGTTGATGAAATTACCGTAAATATCGGCAAGTTCATTATTATTCTTTGCCTGGAAATCCTTCCAGTAGAAATCAGAATCCTTCGTCTCCGGAAGATTCGTCGCAAGTGTGTACCGCAGGATGTCCGCAGGATACCGTTCCAGCATATCCTTCAGATAGATTGCATTGTTCCGGCTTTTGGAGAACTTTCCCCCTTCCAGATTCAGGAATTCATTTGCCGGCACATTATCCGGAAGAATATATCCTGTCTTTGCCATCAATTCCGCCGGGAAGACGATCGTATGAAAAACGATATTATCCTTTGCCAGGAATGCGATATACCGTGTCGCATCGTCGCACCAGTAGTCCTTCCACTTGTCCGGTTTCCCCTGTTGTAATGCCCATTCTTTCGTCGACGAGATGTATCCGAGCACAGCATCGAACCACACATAGATCACTTTTCCTTCTGCCCCATCGAGAGGAACAGGAATACCCCAACTGAGATCGCGCGTCACTGCGCGGTCCTGCAATCCCTCTTTCAGCCAACTGCGTGTCTGCTGCAGAACATTCTCTTTCCATGTGTCTGCGTGCCCTGCGATATATTCTTCCAATTTTTTTTGAAAACTTCCTAATGTAAAGTACCAATGCTTGGTCCGTTTCACGACCGGAGTCTTTCCCGAGATCAGGCTCTTGGGTTCCTTCAATTCCAACTGATCGTAATATTTCCCGCAGTTGTCACACTGGTCTCCCCGCGCCTTATCATAACCGCAATTCGGACAGATCCCTTCCACATACCGGTCCGGCAAGAACATCTGCGCTTCAGCATCAAAGAATTGATCCTGTTCATTCGGCACGAGATATCCCTTCTTGAGCAGATCAAGGAAGAATTCTTTCGAAGTTTCATGATGAATAGGAAGAGACGTCCGGGAATAATTATCAAACTGTATCCCAAACTTTTTGAAGGCCGATTTGTTCGCTTCGTGATATTTGTCGACAATGGCCTGGGGAGTGGTTTTTTCTTTTTCGGCAGAGATGGTGATGGCAACGCCATGTTCGTCCGACCCGCAGATATGAATCACATCCCGGTGTTGCAGTCGCTGGTACCGAGTATAGATATCCGAAGGAACATACACTCCCGCCAAATGACCGAGATGGATATGACCGTTCGCGTACGGAAGAGCTGAGGTAACGAGGATCCGTTTAAACTTATTTTGCATGTAATATTCGTCGTAATTGTACCGTGAGAGAGAGCATAACCAAAGGAAGATACACATTTCTTCGGAGAAGTTCGAGTGCACGTTCAACGGCACTCAGACAGGCTTCAAGGTTCTTTCCACCGAACTTCTGTACAAAACTGCGCAATTCAACCGTCTGATCAACATTCATCAGCGTCTGTTCCGCACCTTCGCGCAGCACAACGGTGTCGCGGAACCACGCCAGCAGCATTGTCAACAGTTGTTCGGCATTGTCGCGTTTGTTACCGGTAAAATATTCCTCTTCTTCCTCCAGCAGTTTGATCGCAGACGATCCAAGGATGCTGCGCATAAACCGGACTGCATCTTTCCGGTACTGATCAACATCCTCTCCCAGCAGTTCGAGCGCGCGCGAATAGTTACCGCCGGCAAGCCGTGAAGCAAAATGCGATCGTTCTTCATTGATTCCTAGCCGCTCACGCAATGCAGTCGCTATCTCGTCATCCGACAATTGTGAGCATTGAATCAACTGACAACGGGAGAGGATTGTTTGTTTTACCGCATCTTTCCGTGAGGTAACCAGCAGGAAGTGAACGCCTTCAAGCGGTTCTTCGAGCACTTTCAGCAGAGCATTAGTGGACTCATCGTTCATTGCGTCTGCATCGAAGATGATGAAGATCTTCTTCCCTGCCTCCGCACCGCTCATGGAAGACTGTTTTTTAATCTCCCGAATCGACTTAATGCGGATGAATTTCGCTTTCGGAATATCGATATGAAAATATGGATTTGCAGCTTTCTCAGCCGTCTGTCTCCGGACTTCAGCCAGTACTTCGTTTTCCAAGCTTTCCCCATCGTCATTCTTTTCTCCGTCCCCGCCCGGCAGCGGGAAAACGAATTTCAGGTTCGGATGCTGCAGCGTATTCATCTTCTTACAACTGGAACACTCACCGCATGCTGTCTCTCCATTGGTATGACAGAGCAGCGTTCTGGCAAACTCGATCGCCAGCGCATCTTTGCCCACACCCGTGTTTCCCCAAAACAAGTATGCATGCGCGAGTCGTTCATTGCGGACGGCAGAGCGAAGCATCTGCTTCACCCGCTGCTGCCCGATAACGGTGTCCCAATTAGAACGCATGGCCAATCCCAAAATGAACGATTGAAAATGAATTATGGAAGAACTGCTGTTCATACAGCCATTGTTGCCCCATCGGCTTTTTGGGATCGTACAATCGCCAGGCGATATCGAACCGGAACGGTCCGACGAACGTTTCATACCGCAATCCGAATCCGACTGCCATTGCGACCTGATTGATCATTATGTCTTTCGCCTCCACCCAGGTATTTCCAAAGTCCAGAAACAGAACGGACCAGAACCGGGGTAATTCCAACACGTTAATGTTGCCACCGTTTGGAAACATCTGTGTTCGCGCTTCAATACTCCCTTCAAAAGCAATATTACCACCCTGTAATGCATTACTAAAAGACGCAAGCTGTTTATCTTTCCAACCCCGCACGCTACCAGATCCGCCAACAAGAAACCTTCTGGGCAGCGGTACAGGAGTCGCATTTTTCATTTGATTATACAGTTGTGCGATGCCTGCTTTTAATTTAAGTGCAAAAACCTGGCTTTGATCCGTCTCCCCGCTGAAATAGTGCTTCACCAGGAAAGAGACTTTTACATATTCCGAAAACGGCAGTCCAAACCCTCCAGCCGTTCTGCTAATTAAGCCTGCCTCCTCCACAGTAATCGAATGGAAGAATCCGGCGGTCGGAGAAAAGAAATTATTTGTTTTATCGCGCTGCAGTGTGAATGATTCGATGAAGTTGAACTGTTTCGTGGAATCATCCGGCCGGATACCAGTAGCTTTCTCACTCTTGTACAGAGGATCGACTCGTTCAACGTTGAATTCCGTCACACCGATCGTAAAGGTCGCCAGCTTTGTCGTAAACGCAATCTTTCCACGTAATGTATTTAAATCATATTCTCGTTGTTTTTCCGCTTCTGCCGTAAGCGTGATGGATGCACTCGTTTTGTTACTGAAGAAATACGGAAACACTAACTGAGACTGGATATCCGCTTTCCCAAACAAGGTCGGTTCGGCAAGACCCCGGGAAAACGCCCCGTGATAATACAGATCCTCGATCTCATTTGCACGGGCTCTGGAGGAGAGGGAGAAATTTTGTGCTCCGCCAAAGAGGTTCCGGTGTTTGTAACTAATCCCAAGACCAGTAGAGAAAAGGGAATTGTTCTCGTTCAGAACCAGAATTTCTGGCGTGATCTCCTGAAGTTCCAGCATACGAAACGAGATTAACAACGGGATGAAATTCTCTTCTTTTTCTGCTGCGAAAGATTGTTTACGGATGCTCGCGAACTCGAACACTCCCAGGCGATTAAGGTTTTGTTCGCTGACGATGCGTTTCTCATCGTTATAGATTTCGCCTTGTTCGAAATCCAACTGTCGCAGCAATACCGTACTGTCGATTTGATCATCGGTATGATCGAACCGAACATCGCCAAAGACATACCGCTTTCCTGTTTGAAACGCCAGCAGCACGGAAATATTATTGGTCGATGCATACCGGATTTGCGCGACACTATCCAGGAATGCATTCGCGTATCCTGCATTCTGAAGAATCCTGAGAATTCGGTTCTGTTCTTCCACAACATTATTCTTAATGAACGGTTCTTCGCGTTTTAGATAGGTCGTCTGTTGTATTTCTTGAAGAACGTTCAGCGAGATCTTATCGATCCCCAAAATTCTGACAGTATCGATCATTGACCGGGCATTTTCTTTGATCGCGATGGAAATATCGACGGATGTGCGGTCATCCGAATAGGTCAGCATTGTATCGACAACGGCATTAAAATATCCCTTGTCCCGGTAGAACTCCTTGATGCTAAGAATGTCCTGGATAAAGAGGTTCTGGTTGTAATACGAGCGGGGAGCGCCAATCTTCTCATACACATGTTCATTCAGGAATATCCACACACTCCACGGTGTCTCCAGTGTTGTCAATTGATTCGTTATCTCCTGTTCCGGAGTAACCCCATCGATGGAGATATCGACATTGTCCACCTCGACCCGCTCCGTGTTCGTTTGAGCGTTTGCTCGTATCGCCAGAAACAGGAGGAATAGCAGGATGAATCGTGCGAAATGTGAGTGCAGTAAATTCAACGGTAATAGTGGCGTGTGTATAAAAAAACCCAGCGGGAATATGCTGGGTTAAACGTACATCCGGAACAACATCATTGTTTAATAATCGTTCTCGTCTTCGTAGAAAAAGTCGCCGTCTGTCGGATAATCCGGCCAAATATCTTCAATACTCTCATACGGCTCATCGACATCTTCCAATTCATTTAGATTCTCGATCAATTCTGGCGGGGAGCCTGTACGGATAGCATAGTCGATCAGTTCTTCCTTTGTAGCAGGCCACGGAGCATCATCCAGATACGAAGCCAGTTCCATAGTCCAAATCATAAACCAATTGCCTTTATTCTAAATTTCTAATTTCTGTTATCTACGAGTTGTGCGCGGATTTTTTCATAATCGACATCATCCACAAAGAACTCAACCGGGTTCTGTTTTTCACCGTTCCGGATCACTTCGTAATGCAGATGCGGTCCGGTAGAACGTCCGGTATTGCCCGAGTAAGCGATGAGAGCACCCCGTTTCACGCGTTGGCCAGACCGCGCAACACATTTTGAAAGGTGCGCATACCACGTCTTGTAACCATATCCGTGATTGATTTCCACCGCGATACCGTAACCGCTACCCGTTGCTCCGGAAAATTCAACCACACCGTCTCCGGTCGCATAAATCGGTGTGCCAATATCATTATGAATATCAACACCCTCATGCCGTTTCAATATCCCGATGAATGGATCCCTGCGCAAGCCAAAACCATGGTAGGAATATGTGCCAACCATTGGTTTGATGGCAGGCATAGATGAGAAAATGACTTTGTTATTTTCGTACTGCTTATAGATCTGTTCATAACTCGATTTTTGGAACGTCACTTCTTTATCCAGTTTGTTCAGCAACTGCTGGGATGATCCGATAAGCGTGCTTGCTTCACTTGAAATGAGCCCTTCATAAGAGGAAACACTGGCACCGCCGGTTCCCAACTGACGGGTTTCGTAATCAATCTTAGGAAGGTTGACGATGGACCGTAGCTGGTTGTCGCTTTGTGCCAGTGAATTCAGATATGTGGTATATCTGTTCATCTGGTCATTCAATTCGCGAAGCTGATTTTTCAAAACCAAGTTCTCTGTGGAGAGTTCCCCGGCAGTCTTAATACCCAAACCCAGAAAATCGCCATAGACATTGTTCGCAATTCCAAGCATAGAAATAACAGCAACAGTCGTAACAGCCACGATTGCGGACACTTTCAGCCGGTACCCTTTCGCCTCTACGTACGATACCTGGTCATCTGAATAAAAAAAGAGTTTTTTCCTTTTCAACATCTCCCTGCCATTTTATGAATGCAGTAAGAAAATATAAAAATATGAGCGGTTTGTCAAGAATGGAAATCAAAAACGTCCAAATCACTCAAAATCATGCTCAAAATAGTCTATACTGCGTTTCCCTACCCCTTTTGTCTTTATTTGTATCACTTTTTCCAGTTTTTTTGAAAATTCCTGAGCTGCATCGTAACCGTAATGTTTAGAAAGGTAGTTCAATGCAATCACTTCTGAGATAACGGTCACATTCTTTCCCGGAAGGATTGGCAAGCGTATGTGTGGAAGTTCCACATCCATGATGCTGATCGTCTCCTGGTCCAACCCGGTCCGTGTGAAATCTGCGTCAGACTTCCATTCCATCAGTTCCACAACTACCTCGATCCGTTTTTGGAAACGGATTGCTCGAACCCCAAAGATGCTCTGGACGTCGATCAATCCCAAACCGCGGATCTCCATGAAGTGTTTTACCAGATCCGTCCCAGTACCGATCAGGATGTTCTCCCCTTTCCTCGTGATCGTTACAACGTCATCCGATACGAGCCGGTGCCCCCGTTCCACCAGATCAAGTGCAATTTCACTTTTTCCGATACCGGACCGTCCAACAAATAAAAGTCCGATGCCGTACACATCCACGAATGAGCCGTGGATGGTGCTTTGCTGCGAGAATTGATCATCCAGAAAATCGCTGAGCAGATAGACGCATTTTGTCGTCTCAAATGGAGTCCTGAAGACGGGGACATTGTGGTCCTCGGCGATCTTCAGGAGTTCTTTTTCCAAAGTATTCTTATTGGTAACAACAATACAGGGAATCTCGAATTTGAAGAGAGTATTGAATGCCTCGATACGCTTTTCCAACGGCATACTCTTCAAATATCGAATCTCGGTATTACCGAAGACCTGCACTCGGTCGTACGTAAACAATCCCACATATCCGGCAAGCGCCAGGCCCGGACGATGGATGCTCTTTTCTTTCACCTTATTGTCCAGACCAACGTTGACTAAGGTTTCAAACTTCAGGCGTTCCTTGTTCTTTTCGAACAAAAATCCGACCGTGATGCTCTGTTTTCGATGTTCTTTGCCAATATTCAATGCCATAATACCTCGTTACACTTTTGCACGTGTTGTACGGATCACTGTTTTTTGTTTTTCCCGCACCTTCGCTTTATGCCGCTGCAGCTGTCGTTCAATCTTGATGATCGCAGCATCGATCGATTTGGTATATTCTTCGGACTTTTCCAACGCTTTTAATATCGATCCCTGCACTTTCACAATTAATTCAGCCGCCTTCAAACTGTTCTTACTCTTTTCATAACTCAGTATAAGATCAGCGCTGATAATACCGTCAAAGTGTTTCTCCAGTTTATTGACAGCATCAAATGCATACGAACGAAGGGTTTCATGTGCCTTAAAATGTCGTGCAGTGATGTGAATATTCATAACAATCTCCTTTCAAGACGATGCTTTTGGATGTGCCTGCTGATAGATCTTTTTCAACCGTTCGACAGTGACGTGTGTATAGATCTGAGTGGTGGAGAGACTTTCATGCCCCAGTAACTCCTTTACCGCGATGATATCCGCCCCGTTATCCAGCAAATGGGTTGCAAAGGAATGCCTCAAGACGTGCGGACTTTTTTTCTGGAGCTCCGTCGCGCTGGAAAGATATTTTTTCACCAGCGTATTCACCATCGATGGCGTCAACCGGTTTCCTTTTCTGTTGATGAGCAATGCATGTTCATTGGATTCAGATTGCGATGCGATCTCCTTTCGGAAGGTAAGGTAGTGTTGAATTGATTGGTGTGCCTTTTGCGTGAACGGTATGATCCGTTGCTTATTCCCTTTCCCCGTGACTTTGATCGTGCGATTCTTCCCATCAATGTCCTTCAGATTCAATCCGATGAGCTCCCCGCGGCGGATACCGCTCCCGTAGAACAGTTCCAGCATGACGGAATCGCGGGCCCCGTCGAATGTCCCCAGTTCAGGAAGTGCAAAAATCCGTTCGACCGAATCCTTGTTGATGAATTGCGGAAGTTTTTTTTCTACTTTCGGAGTGATGATGTTCAGCGCCGGGTTCCGGCGCACAATCTGTTTCCGGACCAGATATTTGTAGAAAGAGCGAAGCGTCGAAAGCTTCCGGACAACGCTTTTTTTTGCCACGCCGGAATCCAGCAGCAGTCCCAAGAACGCGCGGACGACCCCCTGATCGGTGTCGCCGTGTTGTTCCGTCAGTTCCGGAAATTCGGTCTTCAGAAATGTATAATACTGTGCCAGATCGTTCGCATACGAAACAATGGTGTGCGGTGAGTAATTTCTCTCGTTCTCAAGGTACGAAAGATATGCACTGATCAGTTTTTGCATT
Source organism: Bacteroidota bacterium (assembly GCA_041665225.1). Taxonomy (GTDB): domain Bacteria; phylum Bacteroidota; class Ignavibacteria; order UBA10030; family UBA8401; genus UBA8401. The sequence continues at coordinate 3,878 of JBAYJG010000006.1, read as the reverse complement.
CAGATGCTCAGACTGCAATTGCCTGCGCTTCCTGTTCGTCGAGATAATATTCTTCTTTACAGTTCGGACAGAGCAGGAAATCGCCCTTTCGTTTCGATGATTTCTTGGTCAGATAGTTATTGCCGCAGTGCTTGCATGGTTGCATCACCGGCATTTCCCATGAAATGAAATCGCACGTCTTGTTCTCCCCTGTCGCATTGGAGCAGCGATAGAATATCCGTCTCTTTCGGGTTTTGCTCTGCACGATCTCTCCATCCGCACATTTGGGACACTTCACACCGGTCGAGATCGGCTGCGTGTTCTTGCAGGTCGGATAATTGGAACATCCCAGGAACGTTCCGAATGGTCCGCCCTTCACTTTCATTTCGCCTCCGCACAGTTTGCAGATCACGCCGGTCACGTGCGCATATTTTTCCGTTTCATCTTCCAGCGGTTTGCGGTTCTTACAGGTTGGATACCCGGAACATGCTTTAAACTGTCCGTACCGCCCCCACTTGATGATCATCGGCTTGCCGCAGAGATCGCACGCTTCCCCAGCATCATGCTGCAAGGATTTTTTGATCTTGCCCGCTTCGTCGTTCATGTGTTCCAGCGAATGGCTGAACGGCTTATAGAAATCGTCCAGCACTTTCACATAGTTGTTCTCACCGCTGGCAATGGTTTCCAATTCATCTTCCATCTTCGCAGTGAACTTGTAATTGACGATCTCCGGAAAACATTTCATCAGGATCTTAATGACCACTTGTCCAAGTCCGGTTGCAGAAAGTTTCCGGTCCTGCTGGTCGACATACTGTCTATTCAGAATGGTTGAAAGAATCTGCGCATAGGTGCTGGGACGGCCGATACCCAGTTCTTCCAGTTTTTTTACCAAACTGGCTTCCGTATAGCGTGCCGGCGGTTTGGTGAAATGCTGTTTCGGAAGGATTTTTTCCAGATTCGTCGATTGGCCAGCTTCGAGATTGGCGGGAATCTTCGATGTCGGGTCTTCATCGGCGTCGATCCCCTGCTCTTCCATCACATCATCATAGACTTGAAGAAAACCGCGGAAGATCGGCACTGACCCCGTTGCCCTGAACAAATACTCGCCGCCGGTAATATCGACCGACAGCTGTTCGAACGTCGCACTACTCATCTGGGAGGCGACGAACCTGTTCCAGATCAACTGATACAGCGCATACAGATCCTTGTCCAAATGTTTCTTGACATACTTCGGCGTGAATTTGATGGAAGTCGGACGGATCGCTTCGTGTGCATCCTGCGACGATTTCCCTTTTTTGTAGATGCGTTTTTCTTTCGGCAGATATTCAGCACCGTAATTCGAATAGATGAATTCCCTTACCGCGCCAACCGCTTCCTCGCTTAACCGGGTGGAATCCGTTCTCATATACGTAATGAGACCGACTGTCCCATCATCCCCGAGATCGATACCTTCATATAATTTCTGCGCCAGCATCATGGTACGTTTTGCTGAAAGGCGCAGACGGCTCGCCGCCTCCTGCTGCAACGTACTGGTAATAAACGGAGGATTCGGATTCCGTTTCACTTCCTTCTTCTGCACGTCGCTGATCCGGAATTTTTGTTTCTGGATCGACTTCACATGTTCACCGGAGATCAGTTCATTGCCGATCACGGGATCTTTTCCGGAGATCTTCGCCAGACGGGCGAAAAACGGATCTGATTTTTCAGTCTTGAATTCCGCTGTGATCGACCAGTATTCCTCCGCAACAAATTTTTTAATTTCATCTTCGCGTTCACAAATGATGCGAAGTGCGACAGACTGAACCCGGCCGGCCGAAAGTCCGTAATACACCGTCTTCCAGAGAAACGGACTCACTTTATATCCAACGAGTCGGTCCATCGCGCGGCGGGCACGCTGGGAGTCGACAAGATTCGTATCGACTTTGCGGGGATTATCCATCCCTTCAGCAATTCCGCTCGGGGTAATTTCATGGAACAGAACACGATAGATATTTTTATTCTTATCTTCCAGTTCTTCAGCAATATCGGATGCGATCGCTTCCCCTTCACGGTCCGGGTCAGTTGCGATATAGATATTCTTAGCATCCGCAGCATGGTGCTTCAATTTGGAAAGCACTTCTTCCTTGCCGGCGATCACTTCATACGTGGAAGCATAGTGATTCTCGACGTCCACTCCCAGTTTGCTCTTTGGAAGATTCTTGATATGGCCGACCGATGCCTCTACAACATACTCTTTGCCGAGATACTTGTTGATGGTTTTTGCTTTTGAAGGCGACTCTACTATTATTAACGATTTACCCATGTGTTTTACTGCATTCCCTAATTAATTGATTGCATCCTTGCCGCCAAGCATCGTTCGACTTCCCGTATTGAATGAATCATCGCTCTCAGCCATTAATTGTGCTACCATTGATTTTACTTCTGCAATATCGATTGCCGCATATCCGCTCATCATGATACGGTCGATGAGCACTTCAATATCCATATCTGTGATCAATCCCAATTCCCGCAGCTGTATCAAATAACCGTACGCATCCGCATTAATCACGGAGCGTTCCGAATCATGCAGCACCCGGTGAGAGTGCGGCGATGTCGGTGCCGTGTCGGTAATAATATTCTCGCCGTCAGAGATCTTTTCATACAGCCAATTGAACGCGGTGCTGATCTCGGTTGTGGAATATCCTTTTTTCGACAGGACAGTCAGGTCGATATCATTGATAGGGATATTGTTCCGCAATTCGCCGATCAAGTACACCAGAATTTCGACTATTTTTTCCTGCATTCGTTTTCCTTCCTTCACTAGTTCAAACTCAATTCCGAAACATACCGTTCCTGGACTGAATCCATCTTCCGTTTCGCTGCTGTTGTAGTATCTATATATCCGATTGCATGCAATGTTCCGTGCACGACAAGCCGAGACATTTCATTCTTCATCGATACGCCATGTTCATTCGCCTGACGTTTCATCTGCTGTGCATTGATGTAGATCTCGGCATTGACTTCGTTCCGTTCCAGCGGGAAAGTGATAACATCCGTGACGTAATCATGCCGCAGGAACCGTTTGTTGATCGAACGGATTGTCTTGTCATCTACTATAACAAAGGAGAGTTCCGCATCCTTGATCTTTTCCCTTTGACACACAAATGCTGCGATCCCTTGAATTGCCGTCGTTGGGAATGAAGCAGGCTTATATACTTTTGTCACATCAATAAGGATCATTTTTTTGCCGGTTTTTTTGCCGTTTCCGTTAACGACAAGGCGATTCCTGCCAGCATCACGTCGATACTGATCATTCGGTAATCGCCCGAGAGGATTTTCCGATCGACATTCGCATAGAACGTACATCCTCCCTCTTTTTCAATAACGATGGCAGAAACCTTATCCTTCGTTTCGCCGATAAACGTCACTTCGCCAACATCCTGGCTGACAACATATCCGCTGCAGAATTGCAACTGAAAGTGTGTATTGTGTGTATATGCGGAAATCAGATTCCCTTTTTTCTTTCCGATAGTAATGTTCGGATAAATCTCCAACGCCAATTGACGATTCTCTTTGGCATTGGACAGTTCAAAGCGAAAATTGTTCCCTTTCAACGCACCAGTAACCCCCAGCACTTTGCCAATCTTCGTAATATCAGTTTTTGTGAATGTAGATTTCATACGGAATATCCTTCAAACAGAAAAACCCCGTATCTCGTCAATCGGGGTTTGATGTCTCACGGTCATATGGAATTTGAGAACGTTCAAATGAGCATCAGGTCTGTACAAATATAGAGAGAGGTTGCTATGCAAGTCAAGTTTTTCGTTCTACCACGAAAGATCAAGACCTTCGTATGCAGCGGTGCATTCAAAAGAGAATTTCTTCTGTTTTATTTCGTGACGGCACTTTTCCAGAATTTT
>JBAYJG010000005.1:0-28395 GCA_041665225.1 Bacteroidota bacterium | reverse complement strand
TGATGACATGAATTATCCGATGCTTAATTTGGTTACGTTTATACAGTATGGCGACGGATTCACTCCTGAACATGTTCTCAGGACCTGGTCGGAGATGGTGCCTGTTCTTTCGACGTTCACGGCGGAGCGAGTTGCATATCTGAACCGTTTGAATGGAATCGAACCACCGCACACTGCCATAGCGATGAACCCGTACAGAGAGTGGATTGGTGCACAAATCCGTGCGGACCTATGGGGCTGGATTTCTCCTGCTATGCCCGCACGTGCAGCGGAATTTGCTTGGAGGGATGCCTGCATCAGCCATGTCCGTAACGGAATCTATGGTGAAATCTTTTTTGCTGCTGCTGTTGCTGCTGCATTTAAACACCATGATGTGAAAAGTGTGATCGATGAAGCGTTACATGTTGTGCCGCCACGTTCTCGTTTTGCCGAAGCAATCAAGTTTGTCCTTTCATTGCCGATTCAAAAACAATCATGGGATGCAACGGTTGAAGAACTGTATAAGAAATTCGGTTCTTATCACTGGGTCCATACAATTAATAATGCAGCGCTTGTTACTGCTGCTCTGCTTTCGTCGGAAGAGGACTATGAACAGGCAATTTGTAACGTGGTGATGGGAGGATGGGATACCGACAGTAATGGTGCAACCGTCGGTTCAATCATGGGAACGATGATCGGTGCGAAACAACTTCCGGCAAAATGGATTGCTCCGTTGAACGATACGATCCGCACCAGCCTGAAAGGATTAGATAAGTCATCCCTTTTCGAACTTGCAAAAAAAACTGCCGCGGTGGCTACATTCACTCCAAAAATCTGAAAGAGTACTATGCTGAGTAAAACTGAACTGCTGAAAGACAAATCGCGATTGCAAGACCATGCACGGGCAAGCCTGGTAGGTCATGCCATCGGCGATTCGTTCGGTGATATTGCCCGTTCTCCTGATTATCATCTGCAATACGGCATTACGACGGACTTCACGGAAAAGCCTGCGCCAGGGACCGATGATACGGAATTTGCATTGCTCACTGCCCAAACGCTGATCAATGCCAAGGGGAATTTGACAGATGCAGATGTATTAGAAAGTTGGAAAATACATGTGTTGCCGTTGTCGGAATTAAAACGGGGCGGCGCAAGCGAGCGGGAAGCTGCAGCAAATATCCGCCGCGGTGTTTTGCCGCCGTTATCCGGCATCTATAACTCCCACTACATGAGCGATGGTGCGGCAATGCGTGTAACGCCGATCGGCATAGCGTGTGCCGGTGATCCGGCGCGCGCGGCACAACTGGCGGAGATTGATTCGCGGATCAGTCATTCGCGGGACGGACTCTGGAGTGCTCAGGCCGTCGCCGCTTCAGTTGCTGTTGCGATGGCCGGAGCAACGGTTGATGAAATCTATCAGACTGCTGTTTCTGTCACTCCAAAGGATTCGTGGATGCGGTTTACATTCAACAAAGCGTGGGATATCATTCAAGAACGGAAGACACTGGAAGATTCCTGGAAGCCGCTGCATGATGCGTTATGGACAGAATATAAATCGGTCTCTCCGGAAGCCGTTGCATCAGCATTGGCAATTGTGAAATTAACTGACGGTGATTTCAAGCGGGGGATCATATACAGCGGTAACTTCGGCAGAGATGCCGATACGATCTCCGCCATTGTCGGTGCCATCAGTGGAGCAATGCATGGGATGAAAAGTATTCCACCGCCGTGGATAGAAAAAGTGCGCATCACCACCGGTGTTTGTCTTCCGTTCACCAAAGGAATCGACCTCTTCGATGTTGCCGAAAAATTGTCGAACCTCGTGAGATAAGAAAGAAACAAGCATGAAAACTCAGAAATTGAAATCAGGTTGCGCTGGCAGAACCGGGCCGAATATTCGTTCCGATTGTTTTGTTACGATTACTCTGACGGAACGGGGCGGTATCACGATAGATCTGAAAAGCAAAGTTGAATCGTTATACGGAGCATCCATCCGGTCGCAGGTGAAAACAATACTCAGTCATTTCGGCATCCGAAATGCTGATGTCAATATTGAGGATCAGGGAGCAGTTCCATTCGTTATTGCCGCAAGAGTAGAAACTGCGGTGAAACGTGCTGTCCCGGGAATGGATAAAGAATTTATTGAAGGAGCTGTAACGAGGACGAAGAAAACAGAACGCGATCATCTTCGGAGAACGCGACTGTATCTTCCGGGAAATGAACCGCATTATTTTCTGAATGCAGGATTGCATAAACCGGATTGTATCATTCTTGATCTTGAGGATAGTGTCGCACCAACGGAGAAAGATTCGGCCCGCATTCTTGTCCGGAATGCATTATTGAACGTGGACTTTGGCAAGGCCGAAAAAATGGTAAGGATCAATCCGTTTCCGTTGGGATTTGAAGATCTTCGAATGATTGTGCCGCATCATGTGCAAGTAATCCTGATCCCAAAATGTGAATCAGCAGAACAGATTGCTGAAATTGATGCAGCAATTGAATCTGTGCTGAATCAGTACACCATCAAGCGCAATCTGTTCTTGCTGCCGATCATAGAAAGCGCGCTTGGCGTTGAACGGGCTTTTGAAATTGCATCCGCAAGCACGTGGATCTGCGCTTTGTCAATCGGACTGGAAGATTATACTGCAGATATCGGCGTTGCAAGAACAAAAGCCGGGACTGAAAGTCTCTTTGCCCGCAGTGCAGTGATTAATGCTGCTAAAGCTGCAGGTATTCAAGCTCTTGATTCGGTATTTTCAGACGTGAATGATGAGGATGGACTTCGCAATAGCGTGCTGGAAGCAAAAGCGATCGGTTTCGACGGAAAGGGTTGCATCCATCCCCGTCAGATCCATGTAATTCATGAAGCGTTTGCACCAACAGCTGCGGAGATCGACTATGCACAACGTGTGATTGCCGCATTCAATGAAGCCCGGAAGAACGGTTCCGGCGTCGTAGCGTTAGGTTCAAAAATGATCGATGCTCCGGTCGTCAAACGCGCCCAGCGCATACTTGCTGTGGCTGCATCCACTTCTAAAAAATAATTTCGCTTATGGCAAAAGAATCTCGATCAGGAATGGTGAAAAACGCAGCCGGCCGTTTTGTTCCGGTATCTGTGAATGGAATTCCAGCAATTCCTTTCCAGGGAGTTAATGCGTATCGTCCTGCTTATCCAATGGCTGCTCCGCCCGTTCGCAGCTGCGCCGATTTTCCTCCGGACGGGAATAAACTTGTGAAGAGTTTGAAAGAAGCGTTGCTCAAATCCGGATTGAAGAACGGAATGACGATCTCCACTCATCATCATCTCCGGAACGGCGATGGATTGACCAACATCTTGTTCGATACGATCAAAGCGATGGGGGTGAAGAATATCCGGTGGTATCCGAGCGCATCGTTTCCGTGTCATGAGTATCTGATAAAATATCTTGAGGATGGGACGATCCATCATATCGAAGGGAGTATGAATGGCCCGCTCGGCAGGTTTGCTTCCGACGGAAAGATGAAAGGAACAGGAGTACTTCGCTCTCATGGAGGACGTTACCGTGCAATCCAGGACGACGAAGTACATATCGACATTGCAGTGATCGCTGCACCGACTGCCGATCCGTTCGGCAACGCCAACGGCGTGTCAGGAAAATCCGCATGCGGTCCGCTTGGATTTGCGTTAGGAGATTCTGAATATGCGGACAAGGTAATTGTTGTCACCGATACGCTTGTGGAGTTTCCTTGCGTACCATGGCACATTCAGGGAAACAATGTCGATTTCGTTGTGCAGGTGGATTCGCTCGGCGATCCGTCCAAAATCGTCTCCGGAACAACACAAGTGACGAAAAGTCCAGATCGCATATTGATCGCGGAATATATCGCTCAATTCGTGGAAGAGTCCGGAATTATGCAGAACGGTTTTTCTTTCCAGGCTGGAGCAGGAGGGATAAATCTTGCATTTCTTCTCCTGCTTAAAGAACGGATGAAATTGAAAGGAGTAAAAGCTCGGTTCATCCGGGGCGGCAGTACACAATATCTAACTGAGATGTTGAACGAAGGATTGACCGATTATATTCTTGACGGACAGGCATTTGACACGGAAGGGGTTCGTTCTCTTCGTGAACATCCGAACCATGTCAGCACCAGCCCGTTTACCAGTTACAATTTCCATGGAAAGGGAAATTTTGCGTCAATGCTTGATGCAGTGGTACTTGGCGCTACCGAAGTGGATGTGGAGTTCAATGCCAATGTCGTCACTCATTCGGATGGATATTTGCTGCACGGCATCGGAGGATGGCAGGATTGTCTTTTCGGAAAATGCGTGATCCTTGCAGTGCCTTCGTTTCGGGACCGTGTGCCGATAATAGTGGACCGTGTGACGACACTCTGCGGACCCGGAGAAATGATCGATGTGGTGATTACCGAGCGGGGGATAGCGATCAATCCGCGGCGAAAAGATCTGATCAAAAAATTATCGGGCAGTTTGCTGCCAATCCGGCCGATTCGGGAAATTCAGCAGGAAATCATTGATATCTGTGGTGGGAAACCGCAGCCACCAAACATTGCCAAAGACCATGTCGTTGCCGTGGTGCAATGGGTAGATGGAACGGTGATCGATTCCGTTTATCAAGTCCAACAATAACACCACGATTCCGGAACGGCACCGTCCCATAGAGAGTGCGCTAGAAAATGTTTTTGCGGTGGAATTGTGCTTCTTTTCATTCTTCTATAGTCCTTTCATATACTCTTCATTCGGCAGGATAAATTGTCCTTGGGAATCTTGATTTTCATTTTAAGTTTGCTCAAAATGGGACACGAAGCTTGCGCTGTTTATTGAGGATGTCCTTCTAATTTCTCTTTCCAACAACGAAGACATGTGATGAACCAATGACGGAATTCATGCTGGCTATATTTCTTGGGATCACGATCATCATCATTATTGCGATCGCGTATGTCCTGAATATCATCCGCACCAATTCGATCATCATCGAATCGCAATTCTCAAAGCTAAAAGAATTGCAGCGGAAAGAGGAACGGTACCGTGCGCTGTTCAATAATACCATCGTTGGGATGGTCAATTTTTCCCGTCATCACTGGAACGTGAACGACGTCAACCATTCGCTCTTGAATACGCTGGAATTGACGAACCAACGTGAATTTCAAGACATTTTTCATTCAATGCTCTCCGATGTTGAGCAAACGATCCTTGATGGTCTGCAGAAATCCCAATCGTTCCAGGATTGTGAGATCATCTACAAGACGAAATCCGGAAAACAACTCATCTTTCTCTTCTCCGGCCGGGAAGATTTATCCGACCACAATATTCATGGTGTACTCATTGATATAACCGAAAAGCGCCGGTTGGAGGAATCGTTCGTTCGTGCACAAAAAATGGAGGCACTGTCTCTGCTGACAAGCAGTATAGCACACGATCTGCAGAATGTTTTTGCACCGCTGCATCTCTCGCTGAAACTTCTGGAGAAACAGGTGCGCTCCCACAGGGGGAAAAAGATCCTGAAAGCGACAAAGAATAGTACAACGGACGGACAGTTATTGGTGTCGAACATTCTTTCCATTGCGAAAGGAATCAAAAAGGAATTCAAGCATATCCATCTCAATGCACTGTTCCGTTCTGTCTTTCAGTCCTTTTCACCAGGACGGTCTATCAAAGTGGAGTTTATCAATACGCTGAAGAAATCGGATGTCATGATCAACGGCAATGAGAACCAATTGAAACAGATGTTCCTGAACATCCTCCGGAATTCCCGGGAAGCTATTGCAAAGAAGGGACACATTGTCGTGAAGATCGAAGAGGAAAGAAAAACAGACCGGTTGGAACGGAAACGCATGGGAGATTTGAACCGGTTCATTACCGTAACAATTACGGACGACGGCCAGGGGATTGCGGAAGAATCGCTGCAAAAAGTGTTCGAACCGTTTTTTACGACAAAAAGGAATTCCGGCGGAACAGGGCTTGGTCTCTCTATGGTAGCGGAGATCGTTAAACAGCATTCTGGTTGGATCACCATTGACAGCAAGGTACATATCGGTACCGCCATTGTTATTACACTTCCCATTGTTCAACACCACGCACATGAATAAGCATCTGGCAAAGAAACGGACCAAAGTCTGGATTGTCGACGACAACGAGAACTATTGTATCCTCTTGAGTGAGTCGCTCCGGTTCAATAAACGGATCGTCATTGACAACTATTTCCATTCCATCAAGGAAGTTCTGCGGGCGCTGCAGAAAAAAAATGCGGACCCGGCCATCATCCTTCTGGATATCCGCATGCCGGAGGTTTCCGGTATCGACGGGCTTCCGGCAATTCTGCGATTGGCATCGGATGTGAAAGTGATCATGTTGACATCACATGACGACCAGGAAGAAATCCAGGCATCGCTGAAGAACGGTGCCACAGGATATCTCCTGAAAAATTCGACCGCGCTTGACATCAGCCGGGCGATCGAAAAAGTAATTGAAGGAGGGTCGCCGATTGATCCTATGATCACCAAAAAGATATTGGGAATGTTGATGAACAATTCCGGCATCGCCGATGTGCCGAAACTGCTGACGAACCGTGAGCGGGAAATCATCACTCACATTGTGAAAGGGATGTCGAATGAAAAACTCGCTGCGAAAATGAATGTGAGCTATTTTACCATTACTACGCATCTGAAAAACATCTATAAAAAACTGCATGTGCACAGCCGGCATGCACTCATGGCAAAAGCGTATAAGGACGGCATTGTAAGGAAATGATTGGTGAAAGCACACTGAACTATCCGCCGGAGAATGTCGTTGGAATGATAGCTGAGGATTTGAAATTTCTCGCAATCGATTTTGAAACTGCCAATCGGTATCCGAATAGCGCCTGTTCTGTTGGTCTGGTGAAAGTGAACGGTGCGAAGATTGTGAAGAAGAAGACGTTTCTCATCAAACCCCCGTACGAACACTTCGAGTTTACGCACATTCATGGGATATCCTGGCAGGATGTTCGGAAAGAAAGAACGTTCAAGGAAGTCTGGGATAAGATGAGTCCTTTCTTCGACGGTATCGATTTTGTGGTTGCCCACAACGTTGCCTTTGATCGGCGCGTACTGGAATCCTGCTGTTTTACATACGGCATTGCCGTTCCCGATGTGGAATATCGTTGCACGGTGCGCTTATCCCGTTCAGTATTGAAAATACGGCCTGCAAACCTTGCTAATGTCTGCCGCCAATTGTTCATCCCTTTGAATCATCACGAGGCGGGATCGGATGCTGAAGCATGTGCGAGAATCATGGTGGAAATTCTGACGAGGAAAGATTCGTAATGGCGGAGAAAAAAGAATGCCATCCTCGAAGGAGGACGGCATTCGCTCGATGAGACATTTCTAGAAATTTTTTAATGACCGATCTTTTCGAATCGCATTCTTTATCCATTGCTGGACCGGTTCATTTGTATCACCAGACAAATCAATAGACTGTTCAACGACAGGAGTGTTAAATGTTCCGCCGGTAACGTCAATTGTTTGAGGATTTGCACTATTATTCTGATCATATCCTGTGCCTGAAAATGTGCCGGTGATCTGTGTAGCAGAAATGGCGCTTACTGTCACAGAACCGCTCGTAAGACCATAGAATTGAGTCGCCGCAGTCGAATCTGCAGCATTCGGGAAATATCCGAAAAATGCACGTTTGTTGGCTGTTGTCAACGTGAATGGAAACGACCCGACTGCGATGGCGTTCACAGTATCAACAACTCCGACGAATGCTACCTGCACATTTGTTTGGGAGACGGTATTGTAAGCAAAAACGACAACGATATTTGCATTGCCGCTTTTAAATCGGAATGCACCCGAAGCATTTTTGGCAGTATACAATGTGTCGAAAATACCATTTGCAGAAATATTCCCGCGGTTCGAAGAGAAACTGAATGTTCCGGCAGTCTTAAAAAGCGCCGTCCCAGAACCGGCTGCTGCAGCATTTTTGGCATCGTCACATCCCGCAGCAATTATTCCGAGCAGAATGGCAATTGTAAACAAGGCATGTTTCATCGAATATATCTCCTAGATTATTATGTCGCAGTACGTACAATGATTGAAGCATGACCATTATACAGAATCTCAATTTCCGAGTCAATGTGGCAGGTCACAGAGTTGAGGTTCGAGTATACCTATTTCTTTTGTATATTAAAGAAAAGTTAAGGAAAGAGATTAACACCCTATGAATCAACGCTCCCTGTATAAGACTATTGAGAGTTTCGACAGTAAGAAATTTTCGTCCACGGAAGAGATGCTGGCGCATATTCTGCACCAGATCGTTTCCAACGACCGTATAGAGATCAGAGGTGGACGTGTCTGGAAACTGGATACTGCGAAATTCTCGTATGAAGTGGTAGCGCAACACGGTGAAGTGGAAAAAGTAAAGCCGCATTTTTTCTTGAAGGTGGATGAATATAAGATGTTCAAACAACTGTCGCAGCACAGGACGATTGTTGCCAAAGAGACGAATGACTATCTGCGCAGCAAAGGGATCGTGAAATATTCGGCAACGGGCATCGGCGAGATCGTTACTGTGAAAGGAGTTCCATTATATCCGTATATCCTTTCATTCAATACGGATGAGCAGCATGAGAACGTTGCGCCCACGTTGAATATCATCAGTCTGGCAGTAACATCGATGGTGAAAAACCGCAGAATCGAACGACGCACGTCACAGCTCCAGAAGGATCTGGATAAAGCGAGAGAGATTCAAAAAAGTATTTTACCCGCGCACGAACTGCAGTTTCACAATTATGAAATGTTCGGCATCTCCATTGCGGACAGAATCGTCGGAGGAGACTTCTTCGATTATATCATGAGCGAAGAAAAGGACCGGGTCGGTATCGTCATCGGCGATGCGGCCAGTAAAGGAATCTCCGCCGCGGTGCAAGCGCTGTATGTTTCTGGAGCATTGCGGATGGGAGCGAGTTACCAGACGAAGATCAGCAACCTCATCCACAATATTAATGATCTCGTCCATCACACGTTTTCGGACGACCGATTTTTAACGTTATTTTATGCCGAGTTGACGAATGACATGAAGGGATTATGTGTCTATGTGAATGCCGGACACAGCAGCCCCATCGTTTTCCGCGCGGCTACCCGCACGACGGAATATCTTGAAGCGACGGGGAATATCGTCGGTCCGTTTCCGAATCAATTATATCGGAGTGAAGGGATCATGCTGGCGAAGGGGGATATTATGCTTCTCTATACGGACGGTGTTTCCGAAGCGATGGATAATCTCGGGATACAATATTCCGAAAAACGCCTTGCCTCGAAACTGAATGAGCTTCGGAGCGAAAAGGCGCAAAATATCGCCAGATTAATCATTGAAGATGTCCAGATCCACAGTGCGAAGAGCAAATATTCGGATGACCAGACGATCGTTGTTGTAAAGCGGATAAAATAGGAAGCGGGGGTGGGAAAACGGTATTGCGAATGATCACATTATCCGTTTTTTATATTCTCCAACTCGTTCCAGCGAGCATATAACCGTTCGACCTTTTCTTTACCGGCATTCAATTCCTTGGTCAATTGATCCACGATGTCTCCGTGTTTTTGATAAAAATCATCTGCGGCAAAGAGCGCTTCAATGCGATGCACTTCCGCCTCGGCGTTCAGGATATCCTGCTCTATCGTCTCAAGCTCTTTTGCTTCTTTCCATTTCAGCTTCTTCGGCTCTGACTTTGCGTTTAAAACAGCCTCGGCTTTCTTTTGTTTCTCCGTCTCGGCTGCGGCGGCAAAGCGAGCATTCCGTTTCTCAATATAATAGTCGTAATTCCCTTCACTGAAATGGACGTTTCCATCCCCCTCAAAGGCAAGGATGCCGTTGCAGATCCGGTTAAGAAAATACCGGTCATGGCTAACAGCAATGACACAGCCGTCAAAATCTGTCAGCGCTTCCTCCAGGACTCGGAGCGTCGGCAGGTCCAGATCGTTTGTCGGCTCGTCCAGAATCAGAAAATTTCCGCCGTTCTTCAGGATCTTCGCAAGAAGCAGCCTGCTTCGTTCGCCGCCAGAGAGTTTTTCCACTTTGGTGTTGATGCGGTCATCGGCAAACAAGAAGCGACGGAGGTAATTCCACACCGTAACCTTGTTTTCTCCGAACATGATCCAATCATTTCCTTCGCCGATCTCTTTGAGAACTGTATTTTCGTCGTCCAGCGCAATACGTGACTGGTCAATATAATTGATCTGTGTCCGTTCACCCACCTCTATGGAACCTTCCGTCGGCTGCAGTTCATTCAGAATGATTTTGAGCAACGTTGTTTTGCCGAGACCGTTGCGGCCGATGATTCCGAGTTTTCGCTTTTTGTCGAACAGCAAATCGATTCTGGAAAACAGTTTTCTGCCGCCAAGTTCCATGCCGACATGTTTGAGATTCAGAATTGTCGATCCCAATCCTGAAGGAGGGGGAATCAGCAACTGCACTTCTTTCTCGATTTGAAATCCTTCTTTATCAGCGATTTCAAAATAGTTTTTCAATCTGCTTTTGGATTTCGTCGTACGAGCCTTAGGGCCTCTCCGTACCCATTCCAGTTCGCGGCGCAGAAAATTATTCCGTTTTTTCTCTTCGCTTTCTAACTGAGCCTGCCGTTCCGCCTTGTCGATGAGGAAATCAGTATAGTTTCCGCTGTGCGGATAACAGAGTCCATTGGATAATTCGACAATCCTGTTCGCGATAGAATCGAGGAAATACCGGTCGTGAGTAACAAAAAGACAGGCGCCGGTGTATTCTTCAAGGAATTCTTCCATCCATTCGATCGATTGCGTGTCGAGATGGTTCGTCGGTTCGTCCAGGATGAGCAGATCGGGACGGGAGATAATCGCTCTGCAGAGAGCAACGCGGCGTTTTTCCCCGCCGGAGAGCGTTGTGATGTCCCGGTCTTTATCCGGTACATTCAACGAATGCATTGCCGCTTCAATTCTGTTTTCAAGATTCCAACCATCCAGAAGGTGGATATGCTCTTCCAGAACATGCCGGCGTTCCGAATCATAGGGAAGTGATTCGTATTCACGCAGGATATCGATTACGTCATGGGCGCCGTCCATAATGTTCTGAAAGACGTCCTTTGATTCATCCAGTGTGAAATCCTGCGAGAGGTAACCGGTGATCAGATCGCGTTTGCGAGAGATCGTGCCGGCATCGGGTTGTATCAGCCCAGCAACAATTTTTATCAGCGTCGATTTGCCGGAACCGTTCGTGCCGATCAGTCCTATCCGGTCCGTCTGATGGATATTCAAAGATGCTTCCTTCAATACGACTTGTTCGCCGAAGCGGATGGAGATATCTTTTGCTGCAATGTAAACCGGACTGATCTGTTTGGCCATAAAAATATAAAAGGGAAATTGGAAACACTTGGTGAATAAAATACGAAATATTTTCGGACCATCAGAGGAATATAAGGAGAAATATGCAATTGCAGTACGAAGAGAAAACTATTACCTTACAGCACTTAAAAATCAAAGAAAGAATGGAATGGCAAAATCAAAAGAAGAACAACCGCTTCAGATTAAATGTCCCAACTGTAAGCAAACACGCGAACCTGATTTTAACGAAACAACAAAACGGTATGTCTGTTCTGTCTGCAACGAACCGGTGGATGTTCAGGTGATCATTGAAAAGAAAAAACGGGGATTGAAATGACTTTACAAGGTAACGATTCTGATCTGTTTAGCACAAGGGAAATGCCATGAAAAAAATGATAGTAGTTCTATTGATCACCGTGGGCTCCATGGCCACAGCACAGCAACTGCCGAAGGATTTTGATGCTTATGTCGAGAAAGCATTGAAAACATTCGATGTCCCCGGTGTTTCCGTTGCAGTTGTAAAGGACGGGAAGGTTGTGCTTGCCAAAGGGTATGGGGTGAAAACCATTGGAACGAATGATAAGGTTGATAGTAAGACAAATTTCAGCATTGCTTCCAACACAAAGGCATTTGTCGGCACATCCATTGGCATTCTCGTTGAAGAAGGAAAACTGAAATGGAATGACAGGGTAGTTGACCATCTCCCGTGGTTCCAACTCTCCGATCCTTATGTGACAAAAGAAATGCGCGTGATCGATCTGCTGGTGCATCGCAGCGGTCTCGGACTTGGTGCCGGCGACTTGCTCATCTGGCCGACCAATACTTATAATCAAAAGGATGTTGTGAAACGATTTAAGAATGTTCCGTTGGCAACAAGTTTTCGCAGCACGTATGCCTACGACAATATTCTCTATTTGGTCGCCGGAGAATTGATCGAAGCTGTCAGCGGTATGCCGTGGGAGCAATTCGTGAAAACAAGAATCTATGACAAACTGGGGATGAGCAACAGTACGCTGACGTTTGCCGATGCCGTAAAAAAAGGAAATGTAGCGACGCCCCATGCGGAAGTAAACGGAACGGTCCGCATTGTTGCTGCTTCGGACAGTTCAAAAACGAATCCAGCTGCAACGGTGAATACCAATGCAGAAGATATAGCGAAATGGATGATCTGCCAGATCGATTCCGGAAAATTATCCGACGGTTCAAACTTGTTCTCTGCTAAAACAGCTCAAACACTATGGTCAGTACAAACACCATTGCCTGTCGGAAAGGTTGCTAAAGAGCTGGCGCCGATTCAGCCAAATTTTGCGGGATATGGTGCCGGATTTTTCCTCAGAGATTATCGCGGAAAAAAACTTGTGTGGCATACCGGAGGTTTGAGTGGCATGGTTTCATTAGTCGCAATGATTCCGGAACTGCGTGTCGGTGTTGCGGTATTTACAAATCAGGAAATGAGCGGAACTTTTTATTCCATCGGCTGGAAAGTTTTGGATCACTATCTTGGCGCACAGTATGACTGGATTAAAGCATACAAATCGGTGAAAGATCGCGCAGATTCTCTGAACAATGCATCGGACTCAAAAACTACGATGCAGCGCGATTCACTTTCGAAACCGTCTTTACCGTTGGAGAAATATGTAGGCACCTATACTGATGCGTGGTACGGCGACATTTCCATTGAGTTGAAGGATGGAAGACTCTTTATGCAAATGAACGCAACTCCATCGTTGGGCGGCTATCTGGAACATTATCAGTATAACACGTTCATTGCGCGCTGGAGCGATCCGGAAATGCGCGCCGATGCGTTCGTCACATTCTCGCTGAATCCGGACGGCTGCATCGATCAGGCAAAGATGAAAGCGGTCTCCGCATCGACCGATTTCAGTTTTGATTTCCACGATCTTTTATTGAAACCGGTGAAGTGAAACGAGAAGGTATCTCAAATATTTAAAATCAATCCGAACTTGGATATTGAGATTGCTCAACCCGCTGTCGCGGGATTCGAAATAGCAATGCAAAACATTTATTAGGGCTCGAAGTATTGCTCAATACAAAAAGTACGAGGAGACTATCCTATGATTCCTGACCATTTCAACGAGATCGCAACTGCTATTCAACTGGCCCTTGCGCCTGTCTTCCTGCTGACAGCCATTGCGGGGATGCTGGGAGTGATGGCGGGGCGACTGAGCAGGATCATCGACCGGGGTCGTTATTTGACAGAAGGAGGTCGAACGTCCGTGCTGCTGGACAGCGAAGCGATCGAAACAGAGTTGCACATTCTGGAGAAGCGGCGGCATTTCACAAGCGTCGCAATCACAGCGTTCACTATTGCCGCTTTGCTTGTCTGCCTCGTTATCACTACACTTTTCCTCGAAGTGATGTTCTCCGTACCATTGCAGTGGGCTATTGGTCTGCTTTTTTCTTCCGCCACATTAGTATTGGTGATCGGATTGACCTATTTCTTGCGGGAAGTGCATCTTGCAACAACAACCATCCGCATCCGCAAACCGCAACCAAAAGTATGAATGTATTATATTGAATACCGAAATTATGCCGACTCAACCCAACAATCCGCTGCATGGAGTTACATTGGAGATGATCCTGAATCACCTTGTGGAACACTTCGGATGGGAGGAATTGGGAAAGTGCATTAAGATCCGGTGCTTTAATGAGAATCCGAGCATCAAATCGAGCCTGAAATTTCTGCGCACCACGCCGTGGGCGAGGAAAAAAGTGGAAGAATTGTACCTTGAAGTGATTCGCCACTAATTCTGTCGGCACGGACGCAAGTCCGTGCAAGTATGTTTTGAAAAATCAATTATACGTTCTTGCCGATACTATGTAGTCCAGTTGAAATCAGGAGAATGGCGGAGAAAAAACTGCATCATATCAGTGACAGCGGATACCGTAAAAAAAGGAACGGTGGAAGGGAAGTTCATTTTTTGTGAATCGATAAAAATATTCATTTTGGTGTAAATGCTAATTGCACAAAGGGCTATTACGCTTCGAGGAACATCTGTCCTAACACACTATCCCAATCCGCTTTCGGAAAATGCCGATGAAAATCAGGCACCAATTCACCTCCGTCAGCAAGTGTAGCGCCGACGCCGCTTGTTGCAAACGATGTTTGCAGCCGTTCCATTTCTCGCAATATCCAGTTTGGCACTTCATTACCTTTCAGAAGATGTGAGGTCGCATTTTCCGGATTGTTTGCCTTTATTTTAAGATACCATCCTTTTTCAGCATCACCGTGCTCGATCACTTCACCATCAATAGGGGAAAGGATGCGGATGTTCGTATTCGGTTTCTTCACCAGCATTCCTTTTCCATTAACAAATAATCGCGATCCAATCGGAGGCAATTCGATGGAATATGGTTTACCAATGATCCGCGTGCCAAAATCATCGATGCCAATCTTAAATGTTCCGTCATCTTCTCTTTGCACCCAGGTATGACCTCTATGGTACAGACGGTAGGGAGGCATAGTGAATCCATATACTTCAAACTGCAGTAAAGGAGTTTTTGCCTGTCGCCCGCTCAGTACTGGATGAAGTTTGCAGGAACGGCAATCGAATTCATGATCGCAGACGCGGTGTTTCACATCGCCGCTTAATTCGTGACGGCAGACTTTCATAGAGGGAGGAAGATCTTCAAAGTCTGAATGCCATTGGATTGCTTCTGTGTTATGCTGCTGATCTGCATGTTGTGTTCTCCGGAGTGCGATGATCACTGTGGAGACAATAGTGACAAAGACCGAGAAGAAGATTAGCAAAAAAGCGATGTGGAACGGTGTCCAGTGAAATTCATATACCCATGGCAGCATAAAAGACTCCTACAATGATCGTCGTTATAATTTTGTTGATGCAAATTTATCCATTAACTGAGTGACAAACTTTGGCTGCCATGGAGGCGTCCGTTTCCCTGAACGTGCGAATTCCTGCATGGAAAGCTCCCCGTTCAACTGACTCAACTCCTTTTCCTGCGGAAAGAGTGTGGCATACCGGAATGTGACCGAATACAGGATCATACCGTAGGCAACAACAAAAAGGAATGTTGCAACCTCTTCCCAACTCGGTGCATATGTCAGAAAATCGTCGAATGGCAATGTGGGCAGAGCGAGTGTCTGGATCGTCATGACGAAACGGTTGAGCATAATGCCGCTGCACACGAGAAATCCGGCGCCAAATAAATACTTCCGTTGTTCGCGTAATCTTCTGCTAAGCAGTACCAATGCCGGCAATAATCCAAACGCAACGATTTCTGTGAACAGGATCCATGTCCCGAACGATTGTGTCGCATAGAATTCGAATGCCGGGAAACCGTTCCCCGGGGAAGTGCTGTTGATCCAGATGAGCGTGTCGACGGATTTCAATAACACGTATGAGATCAGCATGACACCGGATACTTTGCCGAGAAATTTATACACTTCTGGTTTTACCAGCTGTTTTCGAGTGATCTTTTCAACAAGCCAGGTGGTAAGCATGATGAAACTTGGTCCTGCTGCTGCTGCGGAAATGACGAACAAGAAGAATGTTGACGGCCAGATTCCCAACTCTTCCCGGAATGCAAACGGACGTCCCCGCAGCACGCCGAATAATCCGCCCAGTGACCCTTGATGGAAGAATGAAAGAAACGTTCCGATTCCTGCAAGGACCGGCATCAGTTTGTGCAATTCAAATTCAAAAACAAGAAACTTTGGGATTTGCCGCAGCTGTCTGTTTTTCAATACGATCGGCACATACTCAATCAGTAAAACGATTAAGTAACAGGTCAAGCAGAAGGTCACTTCGGTCAGCATCGAATGAGTGTTTGGATGCCAAAACGTGAACCATGCTCGCAACGGCTGACCAACATCGACCATCAACACAAGCACAGCGCCGCTATAGCAGATCAAACCGATTACCACAGCGCTGTTGATAACTGCTTTTAATTCTTTTCTTCGAAGAATGTACAATAAGAAGCCGGTAAAGAATGCTCCTGCGCCAAGTGCAATCACCGTCAGATCGAGAAAGATCCAAATGCCGAACGCAAAACGGTTGTCCATGTTCGTATGGAACAATCCTTCGGCAAGACATAGATAGATAGCGTATAGTCCGAGTAAAAGAAGTCCAGTCCAGGGAATGATCCACAACAGAAACTTTCCGAATGATGTCCGCTGCACTCCGCGCGGGATGAGGTACTTATCCATGGAATTCCTCCTGGTGTGAACGTGTTAACGACTTTTCGGCCATTGCACGTACCCATTGTTTCTTCGAGTGATAATAGACTTTTGGTTCTGTCCCCAGACGGGAGAGGAACCGGAATGAATGCTCATGTTTCGCCGCCTGCGCCACCAATGTTGACTCGTCATTCAGATCACCGAATGTAATCGCTTTGTTCGGGCAGGATTCTACACACGCAGGAATATAATCGGCAGGATCGATCTCCCGGTTTCCCTGCGAAGCGGCTTTCTGTTTTGCAGCGTGAAGACGTCCGTGACAGAAATTGCATTTCTCAACGACGCCGCGCATCCGCGGCGCAACATCCGGATTCAATTGCTGTTTCATTCCTTCTGTCCATTCTGGATCCCACCAGTTAAAATACCGTGCATGATACGGGCACGCCGTCATGCAATAGCGGCATCCCAAACAGCGCTGTGGAACTTGTCCAACGATTCCGGTCGTCGGATCGACATCCACTGCGTTTTGGGGACATACGGTCATGCATGGGGTCTCTTTTTCACATTGCTGGCAAAACATCGGCACAAAGACCGATTCGCTTTTAGGAAATTGTTCGTTATTGGATACGGTAGAAATATTCAACCAGGTAAGGCCATTCCGCTTATTCATTTTTTCCAGAGCAGGAGGGACGTTGTTTTCTATGGCGCACGCGACGGCGCAGGAACCGCAGCCATTGCACTTATCAAGATCGATCACCATTCCGTACTTTTGTTTTTTTTCAGTTGTCGTTTCCATCTGTTACACCTTCAGAAATTTTGCAGTGGTCATTCTCCAGGTTCCGTCGTTGGTGACTTCACAGAGATTCAGAATGTTGTTTCCTGCCGGATGTTTCGGTGTTTCAATGCCGTTCGGCAGCGGAGCGATGGATGCTTCGATCACTCCGGGTCGAACCGTCGGATCCACTTTTACGCGCACCTTCATAGTGCCGTTGATAGTCGAAAGATCGGCAGGCTCCTCTTTCGATAATCCGTATTGCAGTGCCGTTGTTGGATTGACAGAAACTGTTCCATTAACAGCACGCAGTTCCGTTTCCTGAAACACTTTGCTCATGATTGGAGAGATTTGAGCGGTTGATGTCGCGCCGCGCCAACCGTACGCAATCATCGGCAATTCATTCGTGCCTTGCTTCGGATTCGGTACTTCGACGGCAGCAAGTCCAATAGTGAATGATTTCACCGACGTTTGCTTCAGAAGTTCATCGATCCATACAGCTCCCTCTGTCAATTTAGTCCAGAGATCGTCAGCAGAAGAAAGGTCGCGGATCGGAAGAATGCTGTTGTCGGAAGGAATATGCAGTGATCCGCGTTTCTGTGAAAAGAGTGCTGCCGATTTCTGCTTGAGCAAAGCTTCCTGTGTGGGAATTTCCAACTGTTTGTTCAATCGTACTGATAATTCCCTGATAACATCCACAGAGTCTGTTGTTCCTTCCTGCTTTTTCAATAGGGGAGTGGAAAGTGCAAATGTCCCGGCAGGAAATCCGGTCGGCGTAGGAATATCCTGCAAGGTTTCAAGATGACCGGGAGAAGGAATGAGATAGTCCGCGTGAGCAGAGATTTCATTCAACACCGGAGCGAGGCTCACAATAAAACCTTCGTTCGGGATTAATTTCCTTTGGACTAATGACCAGGGAAGTGCGTATCCGGAGTCAGCGCCATCAACAATCAGCACTCCGATGGAATGGTCAGGGATGCTAGACCACCGGATTGGATCAGAACTGTTTTTGTACCCGGGAATGTCGAATCGTGAAACGATCCCGCCGGATGTGCCGACGTTGCCGAGAAGAATATTCAATGCTGCAATCGCTTTTTCCGTTTCTCCATCGAACGGTCCGCCGCCCGGATCAGCGCCGCTTACCACGATCGGCCGTTGTGATGAAGCAAGTGTGCGGGCGATTTCCCTGACTCTGCCGCTATCAATTCCTGTAAGGAGGGAAACCTTTTCAGGAATAAATTCATTTACCGTCTTACCGTATGCCGCGAAATCCGCCGCTGACCGGAGATTGCGTACAGGGATCAGTTTCTCAGTGAGGAAGAGATGTGCTACTCCCAATGCCAGATACTTTTCTGTTCCGGGTTGGATCGCGATCCATTCATCGGATTGCATAGCTGTACGGGAATAGCGGCTGTCCACCTGGATTATCTTGGGCGTTCCTGCATTTCTTAATGCAGACATTCTTCCCGGTGTTCCCCAGTAGTCGAATAATGGCGCACCGAAAGAAAGAATCAGATCTGCATTTTCAAAATCAAAACCATATGATGATTTCTGTTGATGAACCATTGCTTGTATTGCGAGCAGTGTCGCATCTTCATTGGAAGGCGAACTCAAGAAGATTCCATTGGGAAGAGTGCTGAGAAATTCCTTATAGATTTCGGAGATTGCACGACCCGGTTGTTGATCAAGGATTGCAATGCTTCCTCGTGTTTCGCGAATATGCTGTGCCGTCGCATCCAGTGCCGATTGGAGAGAAACTGCGGTCATTGCGCTGTCCGAACCTTTTCCTGTGAACATGTGAGGATGCACGATACGCAACGGGTGGTATGCCATATGATGACCGGCAAGTCCACGCGCGCAAACAGTTCCATAAGAAATAGGGTGTCCTGATATTCCAGTAATGGAGTAAGGCATTCCGGAAACTGTACGAGCTTTAATACCGCAACCGCCTGCGCAAAGTGTGCAATGCGAAAATTGTTCAGCGATTGGGCCATGAGCCAGTTTAGGAGTCAAACCCCAGTTTTGCGTCCAGATGGAAGAATCATCAAGCAGTTTCCAGGGGAGCGGGGAAAACATCAATCCGAGAATTCCGCCGCCGGTAAATTTTAGAATGTCTCTGCGTGTCAGTGTCTTAGCCATTGTCGTTATTGTAGTTGAATGTGTGCTTCTATTGCAGATATTGCATCGGTTCCGACGCAATCATTTGTGGCAGGCAACGCAACCGTCACGTCTGCCGTTGTCGCCGTGGCATCGAACGCATTTGTCCATTTTCATCCCTTCCCACGAATTGGAGGAGATGCCGGAAATGCTGGCGCCCCAAATATCTCTGCTGTATCCCGAGATTCGGTTCGTCTGCCGGGGCCGGAGCACTTCGGTAGTCCCATGTCCGCCGTGACATGTTTCGCATTTCATTTCTCCAAGTGTCACATGCGGTGCATGAGAAAAGAATGCGTTATCCGGTTGGCGGGAATAGACGAGCCAGGGGATCTCTTTATTCGGAGTGATATATTCATCGACAAGACGTTTTTCATTTTCCGTTTCACCTAGCGGTGATGCATGACATTCTGCGCACTTTGCTGTTGCTGGAATTCCTTGAAAGCGACCTTGGTCATTAGTCTGATGGCAGTCTTCGCACGCCATTCCCCCTTTTTCTCCGGTATGGACAAAATGGCTGAATTGCAGCGGTTGTTCATTCGATCGGTACAGTGCAAATGGAAAAGCATACCATCCGATGAATAATCCGAATAGTATGCCTGTGATAAAGATGATCTTCGATTTCATTGTTGTTTCATCCAGAGAGTTAGAGGAGAGAAAAAATCATTATAGAGTTTTAGCAGCTCTTCCCGGATTATCCGGTGCGCAAGTCCTGTCTGAAAAATGCCGCCGTCCGCCATTAAGATCGCACCACGCATATCCGGCTGTGCCGCGATACGGTGCGCAAGTGTTGACATCCGATCCATTTCCTGTTTCATCCACGGCGTAACATCTGCGCCGGAGATCAATCCTTCATATCCATCACCCTGATCCTTCATCCGCTCGTCGGTCGCTTCGAACAACCATCCTATTTTGTACGGATCAGAAAATATCTTGTCCGGATTTGTCCGCAGATAGGTATTTGCCCGGGTGATGTTCATCGGAAGGGGAAAAACAAACTGCAGATCCGCACCGCCGACGGAGAATGAAACAGCCGGGTGGTGCGATCCTTTTGTCGTAAGGAATGTGATTTGGTCAACCGAGCCGAGTACTTTTGTTAAGAACGCATCTACACCAATATGACAAACCCCGTCCGTACCAACTTCCATCCACATATGATTCGGAGAAAAATACAGATTTGACGGGATCTTCACATCATCCACTGCTTGAACACTACCGTTCACCGCCGCTGCATTGTCGGTCAGGATCGGCTCGCTCGGCTGTGCCAGGGTCAGATACAGTTCGCAATATTTGTGGCTGTCTGTACCACATTGGGATAATACCGATTCGGTATACGGGATGTATTTCGTTACTGCTGCGGCTGTGCAATATTGGACGAGTGATTCATGAAGGAATGGACAATGATCGATGCTCGGGCGGTCTTCCATATGCTGTTTCGCCGCCGGGCAATTGACATACTCGCTGGACGAGCATCGCTCATGTTCGGGCTGTTCTGCGAGCCGGACGATCATTTTTTTGTACGCAGATGCGCGGCAGAATTTGACCTGTGCTTCACGTAAAAATGGGCATCGCATGATTCACCTCACTCCTCAAGTACCTCAATTAGTTTTCTGAACGCTGAATGTTGCTTTCATTGTTATCATCGGCGCTATACTGTGCAGCGCGCTCTTTCTCGTCGATCCTCTTGCCGCCGTCCGCCATGGTAATGCCGAGATCATCGAGCATGAAGGAATGATCGTCTTGAAGATGCGGAACACGTACTTTGCTTCGTACATCGGCAAAAACTTCTTTAGCAATCACAACACCGACTGCAATGATGCATACTACCGTAACGAGTCCCAGGCCAACATTGGTAATGGTGAGCCACAGGGTTTCCGAATCCATAGTGGTGAACATGATAAGTCTCCTTTTTTGTGGTTGTCGCTTTTTACGAATCGCCTTCTGATGTATTTCACAAACAAACAGGACAAATTGTATGCCTTAATTTAGACCGTCTGCGCAACGTAGTGAATGATAACATGTTACAGTGATTTCTGTTTGATTCGTCTCTTCTTGAATTGATTCTTGACTGTGGGAAATTCCTTCATGGTGCGTAGGGAAAATCAACACTGAACAAAAACTCGCACTGTTCTTCTTCTTAATGTTTAATGGAATAAACTTGATTGAACAGAATGTTCTTAGGAAGTCCGGTTTAGAGATGAAAAATTCAACACACAAATGAGTTTGATTTAGAAATTCAATTTCAGAGAGGCAATAAAAGCTGCGGAAATGGTTTGAAAGGAAGTATTCGTTCTTCAATGATCTTGCGAAATCATGGCACGAATGATGCAATATTCAACGGAAGACTAATGTAGGGAAGTACATCGATGAATCTTAAACAAAAGGTATTGCGGCTTCCTCCAAAAAAGATCTCACAAAAACTGATTCTCTCATTTACCGTCATCATGACGATTGTGGGTATAATCTCCAGTTACATCCATGTGAAAACACAGGAAAAGCAGCTGCTGGAAGCGATGATGTTGGGTGCCGACCAGTTGTCGGGAAGTATTTCCAGCGCAACATGGCACGCAATGCTGGCGGATCAGCGGGAAGCGGCATATCAGACGATGCAGACGATCGCGCAAAAACAGGGAATCACGCGGATACGAATCTTTAATAAAGAAGGAAGGATTATGTTTTCCACCGCAGCGATGGATACCGGAGTAGTTGATAAATATGCCGAAGCGTGTTTCATGTGCCATTCTGCGGAACAGCCTCTGGTAAAAGTGGATGTACCTACTCGTGCCCGCGTGTATACAACTCCGGACAAACACCGCACACTGTCGATGATTACTCCTATCTATAATGAACCTTCCTGTACTGAAGCGGACTGCCATGCACATCGTACGTCACAAAGTGTTCTTGGCGTGCTGGATGTTTCAATGACGCTGGATATGGTCGATGCGGAAATGGCTCAGCTGCAAATTCGTGTTATTATTATTTCGTTCACCATTGTGGTGGTGATGAGCCTGTTCATTATTTATTTTACAAAACATGTCATCGATGCTCCTATTCAACATTTGATCGCAGGCACGCACGCCGTCAGTGAGATGATGCTGGACAAGCCGATCGTGATCGAATCTAGCGAGGAATTGGGTGAACTTGCACGATCATTCGACATTATGCGAATCCGGTTGAAAGAAGCATTGGAAGAGATCAATCAGTTTACGGAAGGATTGGAGATGAAGATCCGGCAACGGGCGGATCAGCTGAAAGTTGCGCACCAAAAATTACTGCAAAGCGACCGGCTTGCTTCTCTTGGACAGCTCTCCGCAAGTGTGGCGCACGAGATTAACAATCCGGTCTCCGGCGTGCTGAATCTTGCCATGTTGATGCAAAGAATAATGAAAGAGGATGGCATCCCAAAAGAACGTGTTGATGAGTTCCGGAAATATCTGTCGCAGGTTGTCTCCGAAACAGCGCGAGTCGGACGGATTGTGCAAGACCTGCTTGCGTTTTCGCGCCGATCGAAGCCGTTCCGTGCGAAGATCGACTTCAATTCGATGATCAAATCCACCTTGAATTTGCTGGACCACAAACTGAAATTATCCGGTGTGACCATCGAACTGGATCTGCAACACGATCTTCCGACTGTGCATTGCGACGGATCACAGATGCAGCAGGTGGTGATCAACTTGATTATGAACGGCGCAGAAGCATCGCAAGGGAAACTGGGCGGGAAAGTGCGGGTGAAGACACAAACGAATGATGTAGGCGGCCAGTTGCTTTTTACTGTTGCTGATAATGGCGACGGCATTCCGGAAGAACATTTATCCAAGATCTTCAGTCCTTTCTTTACGACTAAAGGAGAAGGAAAAGGCGTGGGATTAGGGCTTGCAGTCGTGTTCGGCATTATCGAGGCGCACAAAGGGGATATCGATGTGCAGAGTGAAAAGAATAAAGGAACAACATTTACCGTGACACTGCCGTTCGATGAAACAGCGATAGCAGAAACACGGAAACCGGAAAAAACAGGGACAACGGTGTGAATGCGATCTATCTGGCTCCGTTCGGGATGATTGACGACGAGATACTGTCGACGCTGGAGGTCTGTTTGTGGCAAGTGTACGGTTTTGATGTCCGGCAGATGCCTCCTGTCATGGATCCTGCTGCTGCGCTCGATAAAAAAAATAATCAGTATAATTCCGCACTCATATTGAAAGAGATGTTGAAAAATGTTCCGAGGGATGCGGAAAAGGTTCTAGGGATTACCAACGTCGATCTCTTCATCCCAATGCTCAGTTTTGTCTTCGGCCATGCGCAACTGAACGGAAGGGTGGCGGTCATTTCCTTGGCGCGGCTGCATCAGAATTTCTATCATCTGTCGGAGAACCGACAACTGTTTCTCCATCGGGTGATGAAGGAAGCAGTTCATGAGATCGGACACACGTTCGGACTGACCCATTGTCCAGATATGGCGTGTGCGATGTCTTTGTCCAATGCAATACAATTTGTCGATAAAAAAACCGGAGAGCTTTGCAGTAATTGCTCGATCCTCTTCGAAGAATCCACTACACATAGTCGCCGTACAAACGGCATGGAGATGCAACAATGAAAAAATTATGGAACATCATGGTTGTTGACGATGAAGAGGTCATGCGCGAATCGCTCGCAGCATGGCTGCGGGAGGATGGCTATTCTGTCGATACGGCCGAATCTGGGAAAGAGGCAATTGAAAAAACAAAACTGAAGGAATATGCCATCTATTTTATTGATCTCAAGATGCCAGGCGGACACGACGGTATCGAGACGATGATGGAGATCCGGAAGATCCAACCCGAAGCATCAATCATCATTGTTACTGCCTATGCAACTGTTGATACTGCAATCACCGCCATGAAAGAAGGCGCACAGGAATATATCGTGAAACCGTGTAATCCGGAAGAGATCTCGCTGCTGGTCAGCCGCATCATAAAGATTAAAAACCTGCAAAGAGAGAATTCCATCCTGCGGAAAAAACTGACCAAACAATACAGCTTCTGCGATATCATCAGCAAGAATCCAAAGATGATGGAGATCTTCGGTCTGATTAAGGAAGTAGCGAGTCTCCGCAGTACTGTCATGATTCAGGGAGAGAGCGGAACGGGAAAAGAACTGATTGCCCGTGCGATCCACTTCTCCGGTGACCGTGCCTCCAAACCATTCGTCGGAGTTTCGTGTGCAGCGTTGACGGAGTCATTGCTTGAGTCAGAATTATTCGGACATGAAAAAGGATCGTTTACCGGTGCGACAGGACAAAAGAAAGGGAAATTCGAAATTGCGGAAGGGGGAACTATTTTTCTGGATGAGATCGGCGATATCTCTCCCAAACTACAGCTAAATCTTCTCAGAATACTTCAGGAACGTAACTTCTATAGAGTCGGCGGTACTGAACAGATCAATGTGGATGTGCGTGTCATTGCTGCGACCAATCGTAATCTGGAGGATGCAGTAAGGGAAGGAAGGTTCCGCGACGATCTCTTCTATCGTCTGAATGTGATCAATATTCATTTGCCGTCGCTTCGCGACCGCCGGGAAGATATTCCCCTGCTTGTCCATAATTTTATTGAACAGATCGGTCCGGAGCTCGGCAGGGACGTGAACGACATTTCGGAAGGGGCACTGAAGGTCTTGTTAAATCACAATTGGCCCGGGAATGTACGCGAACTGGAGAATGCCGTGGAACGTGCGATTGTTACCTGTAAAACAAAAGTACTCACGGAGGATGATTTCACTTTTATCGTCAGCCACACCATTGAGAAGAAGCAGTGGAACATTCCCGCTGAATTGACGCTGGAACAAATTGAAAATCAAGCGATCACTGCCACATTACACCGGACACACGGCAATATCAAGGAAGCATCTTCTATACTCGGAGTCGACCGCTCGACGCTTTATGACAGGATAAAAAAGTACAACCTGCCGAGGAATTGAACTGTGTAGAATGAATTTGCATAGTTACTACGGAAGACAACAATCCGTCGCTTCTGCGGTGGATTGTTATTTAAAAAAGATTTATCAAATCTCTTTCAGCGCTGTAAGAACAGTGCGGTATGCTATCCGCAACAGAAAACGAAAGGTCGCAAAGAAGAGGGTGGCGAAACAATTAGATCTTTTTGCTGTATGTCTGGCAGTGAATTCATTCACTGGTAGAGATCACGTGAAGGGAATTCGCCACCGGACGTTCGCCGGACTGGTCTGATGGTGAGTTTACGACCCTGCCACGAATTACCATTGTTGATGATCCGCCGCCATCCAGATTGACCGCTTCGGTTACGTTAAAGATCCGGAGGAACTCTGCCATTTCCGAAAAGTTCATTCCAATACTGTTTGCCTGACGGCCATCCACGACACAGAGATAGAGTTTTGTCGTATCGCTGTTAATACCTGCAAATGTCCTGGGATGCCGGGAATTGATGAAACTCTCTTTTAAGCCTTCCATCGTTACATTGTACTCTGCAGAAAATATTCCCTGATGTACGATTCTGCCCCAGCCGCCGATCAACTGCGATACGGTTGCTTGCTGTTTTGATTTACTCGAGATATAGGAGAGAGTAACAGCAATAGTATCGCCTATGGAAAACGCAGAACGAAATTTTGCGGTTGTATCCGAACGCCCAAATGAGATCACGGCTCCGTTCTGCGGGATAGGGGAGTTCCCCGCAGTGGATAGAGAGGAAACAACATAGCGGAGTGTATCGCCAGTTCGTACTATATTTTCCAAAGGATGTAAAATAATTTCAAGCCCGCCCGCCTTCGTCTTTGTTGAAGTCCCACGGAACTGTGTATAGAACGTAATCTCGCTCAGCGTACGGATGCTGTTAAGACGGTCGAAATGATACTCTCGTTTGGATCTGGTGCGAATATTCCCGGAAAACGTGAATCCTTCCATCATGATCTTCCTGTTCCCAGTGCATGCGAACTGAGATTTTTCCGGTGTTGTATACCCCGACACCGGGATTGCATTAGAGACCTGATTATTGGTCGGGAAACTGTCCGTGGAAGCAAAAAAATCGCCATTGATTGCAACGACAGATGTTTGTTTCCCGGATGACCGTAGCCGAACAGCGTCCGATGTTTTCTCTAATCCGCGATGACGGATGCTTTCGATCCGCAGTGAAGGTTCCTGCAACTGAATTTCCGCTACATAAATTTGCTGCGGCAGAGATGTCTGAAAATGAAAAAAACGGATCCCGCGAGCGATTGATTCTATGGAAAGAGTGTCGAAACGTTGTTGAGAGAGAAGTGCGGAAAACAGGAACAAAAGCTCTGCTAAAAGAGAAAAGAATCTTTTGTATCTCATAAAAGTGGACCGTAGCGGGATCGAACCGCTGACCTCTACAATGCCATTGTAGCGCTCTCCCAGCTGAGCTAACGGCCCAAAAACTTAATATTAAAAGAACAAGTATGTCGATGCTTCGCATCGAAGCGCTCTCCCAGTCCCGAAGGGATCCCGTTGGGACTGAGCTAACGGCCCTAGGACTAAATAAATATATGAAACAAATTGAACAAAGAAAATAAATTCTTTATACTCTGAGTAAATACTTGGGGTCACAATGTTGAGATCCATTCCGATCATTACACTCTCTTCTTCGAAATTTCCCGTCGATTTGCCGTACACTCTTTCACGGTATTTTGAGTTTCATATCAGCAGATATTCCCGGATTAAATATCATCTTGACGAGACCCTTCTGGAGTCTTCCGGAAATATCGTGTTCCCAAATTTCCGTGCGGTCCGTGAACTCTCACATTCCATCAACACCATCCGCGGTGTTGCGGGCAATGCGGAAAAAGAAGTGCGTGCGGGGTTCCTGAATGCAGTCGGATTATTGGATGAGATCGGACATTTTCTTGTTCGGATCTATGACGAGCAGGAGAATCCCGGCGTGATGAAACGGGCGTACAAGCATTTGGAAACTACTGTTGGCAGAGAGACACTGGAAAAAACATTACTGCAATTTATCAAGGAGTTCCCTCCCAAGTCTGTTTACAAAAGCCTGCAAACCGAAAAAGCGTATTTTGAATCCGTCACCACGAACAGGCCACATAAAGAGATCGCCCTTGAAGAATTGGTGATGCTGCATCTTTCCAATATTAATCCCGCTAATAAAAAGATTGTGGAATTGTTCGATGATACCACGCTTGTCGCCAAGACGAAATACATTGCACTGCTGAAGGAGCTGGATCAATTCTTTGCAAACGAGAAACCGTTCGGACCGGACAATCAACCGCTGCTTGAAGCGTTGAAGAGACCAATACTGGAACATCCTGAAAATATTGAGGCGCAATTAGGCTTTTTAAGGGAACATTGGGGTATCGTCCTTACGTCTAAATTCATCGACAGGATCAGCAGCAGTTTCGAATTCTCCAAAGAGGAAGAAAAGTTCATCTGGCATACGTTCAATCAGTTTGGCGGAAAACCCAATATTGAAACGTTCGTCCCGGAATATAAGAAGCCGCAAAATCTCTCGCCGGAAGAACGGAAAGAACTGCTGCGCCGGGGACTGATCAAACCGGAAGATTACATCTATGCAGAACCGGAACAGTTTACTCCTGATATCGAGTGGATGCCGAATGTTGTGCTTCTTGCGAAGAATACCTATGTGTGGCTCGATCAGCTCTCCAAGAAATATCAAAGGGAAATAAAACGCCTCGATCAGATTCCGGATGAGGAATTGGATCAGCTTGCTCGATGGAATTTTACCAGTCTCTGGCTCATCGGCGTCTGGGAACGGAGCGTTGCGTCCAAACGGATAAAACAGATCACGGGAAACCTCGATGCTGTCTCCTCCGCCTATTCGTTGTTTGATTATGAAATTGCACATGACTTGGGAGGGGAAGAGTCATTTCAAAATCTAAACCGTCGTTGCTGGCAGCGCGGCATTCGACTGGCAGGAGATATGGTTCCGAACCATATGGGATTGTACTCGAAATGGGTGATAGAGCATCCGGAATTTTTCATCCAGTCCGAACATCCGCCGTATCCGGG
>JBAYJG010000004.1:0-29778 GCA_041665225.1 Bacteroidota bacterium | reverse complement strand
GGGACAATAAAGAGTGGATCGAGCATTCCCCCTTCCCAAGTAGTCTTCCCTTTTACCCATCGAAAGAGTGTGGGATATCCATACCACCAAGATAATTTTTGATTACCTCTTTCTAATCGTTGCTTAATTGTTGATAAATTTTGTTTTTCTTGTTCTGATAACTTCGTTAATTCTCGATGCGTAAGTTCTGGTTGTCCAATTTTTGCATAATCAGCACCGTAACGCCCAGAAGCAAATATTGAACTTGAACTTGAATCATCCTCTAAAAGACAATCCAAATAGTATTTGCATAATTTCGAGAATTTTTCAGGGGACATTTTTTATTTTTCTTTCTTCTTCCACCAAAATGGGATTTGATCCGTCACAACTCTATAATCCATCCCTAACGCTTCGAAGTGTTTCTCTGCACAGGATATCTTACGCCCTTCATTTGCAAATTGAAGAAGGTTTGAATCAAGATTTCCTTTTGTTTCTCTAACGAGATGAAGCTTCATCGACTTATCTTCGTCAAAACGAATTACTCCCCAGTCAGGGTTATAATTTCCAATAATTTTCGGTATCCCAATTTTGAACGTTCCGGGGAATTTGAAATAAAGAACAACTTCATCTTCTTTTTGCAATCTATTAACGATGAACCGTTGTTCAATTTCAGAATCAAACTGGATCTGATCATATAACGATTTTTCATTCCCGGGAAGCACTTCTTTTTGGGGATAATTTATCAACGGAGGAAAAACATCTTCCAGTTCATATTTTTCCAACTCGGATTCTGCAACATATTCAATGCGTTCTGCAATGTGATCCGCCAGTGTTTCTTTAATCTTATTTAGAAATACACTTGTGAATCCTTCAGGGTTTTTGAAAATCGATTCTTTTTTCTCTTTTGAAAGACCTTTGAAAATCTTGTTGATTGTTGGCCGAGTAAGACCTGTTTCCCTTGCAACACGATCAACAAAATTAAAAACTGGATATGTGGTAACAGTTGTCATTGCAACTCGCGAATCAATTTTTTGCCCTACTTGGCTATCAAATCTGATTGGATCGTGCTTCGTTAGTATTCTTCCGTTATTAAATTCAACTTCTGAATCTAAACCATCATCTTTAATTGAAAGAATCTTGTAATCCTTTAAGCGGTCATCATTGAATGTCTTCTGTAGATCACTCTTCGGTATAAATGTGTATGTATTAATTTTTTCATTTCCAGATGTATCCGTAATAGATACTTTTAATTTTGCAGTCTTTCCACTTACCGATAGCAATTCGATTTTGTATTCGGTAATTACAAATTTTCCTTTTGTTACCACAATCTGTGGTTCAGGCATTTGTGCTGCTTTGACCGAAGCAATACACTTTTCAATCAATGCTTCCGAATCGATATTGATTTCATACCGTGTTCGTTTGCTAAGATTTTCCCAAAAGGTTCTAAAATCCTTACTCTTAAAGATCTTCTCATTTCGCTTTGATTTGTCCTTCCGAGCATTGGAAGGCTTTTGAGGTGCAATATCTCCGTCCTCTGTATATTCCATCTGTAAACCACGGACATACGATTCATAACTATCGTTCGCTATAACAGTCAGAACGTTAACACCTTCATCCATTACACGTTCACCGGTTTGATTGACACAAATACGCAAGCCTCGGCCAATCTCTTGCCGTTTCTTCATTTCAGATTTTGTTTCGTTCAATGTGCATATCTGAAACACATTCGGATTATCCCATCCCTCTTTTAAAGCAGAATGAGCAAAGATGAAGGATACTTTTTCATCAAACGACAGTAAACGCTCCTTGTCTTGCATTATCAGATGGAATGCCTCTTTTTCTAACTTACGTTGCTCTTCATTCTCTCCATTCGTATCAATCGCTTCTTCTCCACCCGTTTTCAATTTTTTCTTAGCAAAGTAAGCTGAACGGACCAATTCAGCATCCATCTTCTTAAAATGGTCGTATTTTTTCTTGATCTTCGTAAATGCTTCGTCAAAGATCTTTCGGATGATTCCATTTTTATCATCTGTATAATTTGCAACACGATCGATAAAGAAGAGTGACAATACTTTGATATTCTTCTTCTTCAATTCTTCCTGCGTCTGCATATGACGCTCAATCGTCTCTTCTATCTGCATCTTGAATATCTGTGGTTTTGAATACCCGATCGGTTCATTTACAGATAACTTCTCTTGATTAAGAAACAAAACAAAACCTTGACCCCGATTCACCTCTTCTACTATATATCTTGCATCTTTATATATATCATAATGTGTTTTGTCGTAAAGATCATCACCTTTTTTTACTTCAATCTCCCCTTCTTTCGTTTCACCTTTTACATTAATGAGAGTTTTGATCTTTGCTTTCAGTCCATAGGATTCAATCTTTTCTAATGCAAGCAAATACTGGTTGAAATTCTGTTCTTCTTTTACACCATACACCTGGATCTTTTTAACGAGATTCCTTTTAAATGCTTCAATTGGTGTGAGACGATAAAAAAGATTTGGACTCGTTCTATGCGTTGCGCTATACCGTAGGGCAAAAAGTGGATGCAGTGTTCTAAGTGCAGACTTTGCTAACACACTTTCCATATTCTGTGGTTCATCCAAAATCAGGATTGGACGTGTTTCTTGGATGTATTGATATGGTTTTCGTTCACCAGGCAATTTTTCAGTTGGCTTAAATATATTATTACTTTTACGATTGAACGAATCAATTGTAATCACCATTACTTCTGTAAATGATGAAGATGCAAATGTTCTTAGCTTGCTTAAACTTTGACCGTCATATGAAGTGAGATGAATCCGTTCATTATCATAAAGAGCTTGAAAGTGGGATTTCGTCATCTCGAGGTTTTTGATGACCCCTTCATAAATCGCAATACTTGGGACAACAATGATAAATTTTCTAAACCCATAGTTCTTTCTCAACTCCATTATTGAACGAAGGTATACGTATGTTTTTCCGGTCCCAGTTTCCATTTCAATTGTGAAATTGGGATACCGCCAAGAATCTAAACTCACATCTTCTAATTCAAACCCTTCATCCATTTCTAGCGAGAATAGATTTTCTTCCATTCCATTTTTTATACGCACTTCATTTAGATTTGCAAGAATCCATTTCTCGTCAAAAGCCGCATACGGACCAAGATTTGGAACAATTTCGTCACCAAGTTGAAATCCAGTTTCACTTTTGGGTAGACCAGAAAGGAGATTCACCGTGCTGTCAATCGCCCGAATTTGGTGCTCCTGCTTATCTTCAAATTTTATATGTATTTTTTGGCTCATGGATTAAATCGTCTTCAGTTTGCAATTATCTGCTAAACGCATTTTAACCTGATCTGTTATCGCGCTATCTAAACATATGAAAACATCGTTCAGATTTAATTTAATATTATTGATGGCTCCATTATCAACTTTATTATCGAAAGAAAGATATAATTTATATGAAATAGAACTATACGATACTTCAAGTATTTTATTCTTTAATATCCCCTTTACTTGAGTTATGCTTGAATCCAGAGGAAAACCTTCGATCAAAAGTATCTCAATAAGAAGATCCTTTTCTTTCCAATTATTTATTAATGGTGTTTCAAATAAATCAATATTTTCCATCAATTTTTTGATATCTACCCCAGATACATCCTCCCAAATCTTATAGTTTGATTTTTCCAGTATAAATACTTTAAAACCTAAATCGACAAAACCATTTCCCTTTTTAATTTCCTTAATCGCTCTCTTAATACGAGTTTTACATAATTCCGAAATAGTTCGAAAGCCTTCTTTATAAGCTTCTTTCTTTTCATCAATTACTTCTGGAACCTGAATACAAATAAATTGTCTTCGTTTTGAATCGTCGTTTGACAATGCCATTGTAGCATGTGCAACTGATCCAGAACCAGCAAAATAGTCCAATACAATCTCTCCCTCATCGACAAAATAACTAATCATTTCTTTAACCAACGGCAACGGTTTGGGATTATCAAATGGTATTTTAAGTTTTTTTAAAAGATCATCATCGCTTCCTCCAAAATAAAATAATGAGGAAACATTTTCGTTAAGATTGTGTTTCAATACATATTTTCTTCTTGGCTGTGTAGTTTCATCAATACCAAATATTATTTCATTATTTTTAAGCAATTCTCCCATTGTGCTTGGCGGATTTCTCCAACCTCTTTCTGGGACAGGACAAGGCTTTTTTGTTTTCGGATGAATCAAGGGAATGAAATAATCGTCTGGAGCTTTCTTTTTGTTTGGCCATGCCATTGAGACAGATTGATATACATCCCCTGCTTTATCAATTTTATTATAAGCCAATTCGCCTCCGGAAAAGCTTTGATTATTCAACCACTCAGCAAATTCTTCATTAATCCGATCTAAATTTATTTTGGTTTTATACTTATCGCTAAGATTTTTGGGCAACTTATAGTTTTCTACGCAATTTCTGAGATCAGAGGGTATTTCCTCTTTATTCAATTTTGCAAAAAGCTCTTGAGCTTTTTTTAATATTGCTTTCGCATTCTTTTTAGCGCGCACAAATGGATTTTTATCAATAAAATCAACTTTATCTTTGGCATACACTATTATGGATTCATGCTGATATGCAACGCCCGTAGCATCCCCTTTAGGATTTCGTTTGTCCCAAATAATGGTTCCGAGATTGTTTTCTTCACCAAAAATCTCATTTAACAATAGTATCAAAGAACTATATTCATGCTCATCTATATGAATAACAATAACTCCATCATCTTTTAATAAATTTCTTGAAAGTCTCAGTCTCGGATACATCATGCTTAACCATTTTGAATGATATCTCCCACTGGCCTGATTATTTGTCGTAGTCATTTTCCCATCTTCATCAACAGCACCAATTCGTTTTAAATATTCATCTAGCGGTTCACTATAATCATCTTCGTAAACAAAATCATTTTTAGTGTTATAAGGAGGGTCTATATATATCATTTTAATACTACCCTCATAACTTTTTTGCAACAATTTCAATACTTCAAGGTTTTCACCCTCAATAAATATGTTGTGAGTTGCATCTTCTTCAATACCATCGCCAGAAACAGGAACTAGTGTTCCCTTGCTTGGCATTGCAGCAATTTTACGTGCTTCTCTTTTACCTGGCCAAAAAAGCCCGAAATGTTCGGCATCTAATCCCTCCTCCTCAGAAAATTCACCAAGTGCCTCCTTAAGGGTATCCCAATTAATTTTCCCATCGGCAAATGATTCAGGAACGAGTTTTTTTAATTCACTCAACTTATCGCTATCAGTTGTGAATCTCGGTCGTAATTTTTCGTGTGACATAGAATCTCTTAAAGTTTTATGATCAATTTGTTGAGAGTTTCTTCAACGTTTGAAAGTAGTTCAGGATATGACTCTGGATATTTTAATCGTTTATGGTTTGCAACAGGACTCCATTTCTCGATTAGATTGTATTCAATTGTATCAAGTTGATTTGCTGTTAATCCTTCCATACCGCACCAGACAATATGGGTTGCACCTACTTTTTTCGCAGAACGTGCAATTTCTTTGGTGTATTTGTATTTATATTTTTCGTCTAATGTTCTTTCAGCCTTAACAGGATCGTGAACTGTCCCCCACAATGCAACATACTCATCGAGCATTTCCTCTTGAATACGTGAACGAAGCGGGGCAGATTTACCGACATACGACTGGCCGATATAAACGATCTTGTTCTTTTTAGATTCAGCATTCACCCATATATACCAACCGGGCATATTTGCAATATCAGCAACCAGTTCTTTATAGAGTTTCATATACGGTGCAAACTCGGGCTCCTTCTTATGTGGAATCTCTTTGTGTTTCTTGATATAAGAAAAGAGCGGTGCAAAATTCAAAACATCAGAGTGCAGCTTAATCTTCTCTGTTTGTTTCGCATTAACTACTATTGGTGCGGCTGCCACTTCAAGATCTGTGATGAACTGAGATTGTTCCAGATTCACCGTCTTCCAATCTTCAACATCTACATCATCCCCAAGATCATTAATATACTTTCTATATGCAGAAACACCTCTGTCATTGGTTCCCATCGCATATTCGCGGAATGACGAACAGGAAAATCGTGCATCACAGTTACGGCAAACACGGGTAGCGAAAAGCTGATCGTCGCCCGTGTCTTTACGTTTCAATCGTGCAACATCAGGCGGATTGAATTTATTTTCTTCAATCTCATCTACAACAGTTGCAAAATCTGCAATGATTGCATCTACATGTTTTTGATCAACGTCGATAGGAATGAGTGGTTCCCATGTCTTCATACAATGTTCAATCATCTTTGCATCATTCGTTCTTACAGCTTTGTTCAATTCATCCGGAAATGCTGTTGCAATGATTGCGGTATGATCAAGCCGTTGCCCTCGAAGATTTTGCCAAATATGTGCATATACATTCAACTGA
Organism: Bacteroidota bacterium; assembly: GCA_041665225.1. Classification (GTDB taxonomy): domain Bacteria; phylum Bacteroidota; class Ignavibacteria; order UBA10030; family UBA8401; genus UBA8401. The sequence continues at coordinate 23,374 of JBAYJG010000004.1, read as the reverse complement.
CGTTCATATAGATCTTTATTCGCACGAACATACGTAGCATCGTGCGTTTTCAGATCATACATCCACGTTTCACCTTCTTCTTTTACGATATCAACAACACCCTCAATAGTGAATTTTCGTTTTTTCGGCGTTGACTGTTCAGGCAAAGTAAGTTTCACTTCAGTATCAGTTACACTTTCAGCAACACTTCGCAGCTTCTTCCAATAGAGCAATACTTGTTGAAGAGCCATATTCCTCGTCTCAGGTGTCAACGAGTGACCACCTTCCAACTGAAGCATTTCGTAATTCAGTTCGAATGCTTCTCGGATTTCTCTTTCAACTTGTTCGTCTGTCAATTTTGGTTTCATTTTCTTTGCTCGATAAAAAGATAATGAAGATCTTCGATAGTTTTATGAACAAGACTACCAAAGAACATCGTCTGAGATCGTGACGGAACAAATCCGAATTTTTTGAAGATCATATACTGTCGTGGACACTTCTGATAGTATAAATAGTCACCGGTAAAAGAGTAATTCTTTCCTAAATCAGATTCAGTTTCATTGGCTGCTGGAACAGTATTAATGTCAAAGTCCTTAATGCGAACAAAATCTTCTTGTTCAAACATCGTTTTAAATACTGGCGAGAGTTGGAATCCTTTTGCTTTGAAATGAGGAAGTATGAGAAGATTTTTAGGCCTCGATAGTGCCACATAAAACATACGCATATTGTCGAAGAGACCAATCTTCTCAAGAGGTTCATTCTCATCATTTGGAACAAGATCACGTATAAGTTCTTCTACCTTAGATGGTGAAAAGAGTTTTCTTGCAGGATTACCTAAAACAACAACAGGAAACTCTAATCCTTTGGCTTGATGTATCGTAAGGAATGGTATTCTGCCTTTTGGGAATGGATCATCAGCATCTTCGTGCTCAGATTCTTCGCGACGGAAGAGAGCATAGACATACGAAAGGAAGAAGGTTCTGAGGAATTGGTCATCATTCAAAAAACTTGCAGTGATTACAGATGCATATTTGTCCATAAAACCGGAAAGATACTGAGTAAGTATCCCTAGGTTACAAACCGGTCCTTCATCTTCTCCCTTTTCTGCCAAAAGATACAGATCTCTAAAATATTTGAACCCGTTCAATTGATAGAATAAGTCAAGAACACTCCAGTCCAACGAAGTCGTTCGATTGACAATGTATCTGACCTTAAATGGATTACCATCATCGATTCTCTTTTTGACAATTCTTTCAAAATAAAAATTACTTAAAGATTTTTTGGCGCGGGCAGAAAGTCCGGCTACTTCTGAAAAATCACGACGGTGCTGTAATGTGAATGGTTCATCCTCGGCAATTTTCTTTCTTTTCAAATAGTTTTGAAGCTTGCTATAGTCATCCAGAACTATATCAATTTCAGTCCTTTTATCTTCAATGAAGTCCTTTAATTGCTTGTCTGCTTTTACAATTATATTTGCAGCCTCAATGCATCCACTCATCCATTCATTAAATTCTTTTAGCCCATAACTGTATTCCTCGGTTATTTTAGGTCTTCCGTAAACCAGAAGGTAAAGACCAAAAATAATTTTCGATTCTTCTAACTCCAGAAATTTGCCTGCACGAGGTGCGTATACTTTTAATCCGGCATTTTCTAAAGCAGCTTTACAGAGTTGGGCTTTGGTGTTTTTAACAGATGGAAAGAGGAATGCGATCTGATTGGGATCTTGCACCTTTTTTGTAGTAATCAATTTCTTTACTAATTTCGCAATTTCCTCATAAGCAAGAGAAGGTTCGGCAGGTAAAGATAAAACAACTGAAGTGTTTTTATCAGAACTATGTGGCTTTATTATTTTGTCGTGAACACGATAGTGTCCGTTTCCTTTTTCTCTTTTCCAGTCAATTTTTTCAATGAAACTATTATACTGGGAAACAATCCGATGACGGGACCGGTAATTGATATCGAGATCGATTCGTTTAGGTTTTAATTTAAGGTATGATTGACACCGCTCAGGAAATTGAACAAGATTCTCTACCGTTGCACCACGAAAACGGTAAAGTGCCTGATCATCATCACCTACTACGCAAATATTCCTATTCCCTTCGGCCAGTTTGAAGAACAGTCTTTCCTGCACTGTATTCGTATCTTGGTATTCATCAATGATCAAATGTTTGAATACTTTTCCTGAGCCATCAAAAAGTTGTAATTGTTGTAATGCTTTTTGTTGCAACAGAGAAAAATCAACACTTCCAAACGCACCCGAGCTTGTTAGCTTTTCCAGATAGTGTTCATACATATTCAAGAATGTTTTTACTTCAGGGTCTTTTATTTTCTTTCTTATTTCTTTGGGATCAACGCACTCCTCAGACAATCGGTTAAAAAGTTTAATTGCACTTGTAACTGCAGTATGCCGAGATCCAACATCCTTTCCTTCCACAAAGTTATTGAATGCCCTATTTCCTGCTTCTGTATCAGTAAATTTCCCAACTTCCAATAATTCATTCCATCGTTTTCGTTGATAGAGGTGAAAATATTGATCTAACTCATCCATCAAGACCGGTGCTTTTGGCCTCTTTCCACCTTGAACAAATCGTCTATCAATAAGGAGCTTTTGACAAATTGAGTGAACTGTTCCTAACGACATCTTGGATAAATCATACGGCACTTGTGTTTCATTCGTCACAATCCCCAATAACGTTCGAAGCCGTTCACGTAGTTGGTGTGCTGCTTTCTCCGTAAATGTGCTCAGGAAAATATCATCTGGTTTTATGCCATGGAACACAATTAAGTTTAATGTCCGCCAAACGAGCACAGCCGTCTTGCCTGATCCCGGACCAGCAGTAAGGAAAAGCGGACCGTCAACGTGAAGAATCGCTTGTTCCTGATTCTCGTTCGGCTTGAAGTTTGCTTTTTTCCAGAAGGATTGAATGGTTGGGGTCATATTTTCTTTTGTTTATACACAAAAAATCCGCAGTTCAACGACATATCGCCTTCTCCGCGGATCCATTCTTCGTTGAAATGTAACTCATTAAAAGGGGTTATTCAAGGAAAGTAATTCAGATTGAGTCTACCAATTGACTCGCCTGCACCACCAAATAATGACGCATCTCTCTATCGTCTTCGATTTTCAATCGTATATTTATCTCGACACACTTATTGGAGACATTGATAAAATTCTCTGAAGAAATAAATTTTTCCAACCATTCAGTAAAATCTTTTAGTTCCGAATCTGCACTTGTGTAAATAAGATTTTCAACATACGAAGGGGCTTCTAGATTTGAGCCTTCCCATTTAACAACAGGAGTAATAGGTCTGCTGAAATACTTACCAATAATATAGGTATTGGAACAAAATGTCTTGAACGCCTTCTTCTCAGCTTCCTTCAACATGCCATTTTTGAATAAAATAATTGTCCATTCAAATAAAAAGTCTGGGAAGCCTGAGTCGTCCGGGAAGCATTTGGAGAACCATTTGATGTATTTCAGTCCACCGGAATAATCACCAAGTTGTATGAAGTATCTTGTGGGTATGTATCTAATTCCACGGCTGTCATCATAGCACCCGTATTTTCGTTTCTTGGCAGCTATGGTCCGCTTTACGTCGGATATTTTCTTTTGTAATCTTTCGATTTGTTTTGGAGTCACCGTTATTCCTCATTTAAATGTAACCGAAAGTAGGTGCAACAACAACGACATTTTGTTGTAGTCAGGGACAAATTCCAAATTATGTAACGTTCTTAAAGGATAAATTTTTTATTTGCAATGGCAAGCGAGGATGAAATTTCGAAATGTTACGATTATCCGAGAGGAAAATCTATTTTGTAATGGAATTTTGTGATAAATATTTGAAATGTTGAGGTCAGTTATTACAAAAGTTCCATTTGCAATCCAAATCGGGGATCCCATTCGCGCAACTGCTTTAAATCATTGGAACTTACGGATTGACTGTTTCATCACTGTTTTGCACTAGATCAGCAATATATCGTTACCGTTTTATATCATTTGGATACTCCTTGGGAGTCTTTTAGCACTCTTTTCGACAACTCGATTACTCTTTCGTTACGATTTAGTACTAAATAATTACTGTTCGCCTACTGTTTCAAGTAAAAATAATCTTAAAAAATATTACAAAACACACTCTGCCATCAAACCTATAAGGCTCGTAAATTTTTTCCAAATAAATATTCTAGGAAACGCGATGGCTACCAGGATCTGCGATGTCGTTCGATCTACACCGAGAGGCTCAGGCGGGGTCAGTGTCTAGGTAAGGCTTAAAATGAAGAGGCTCATTTGGGTCTCATTGTATGCCATGGACCAAAGATCTTATATTTTTCAACTTTTTGAAGTGCTTCGATTACTGAGTACCGGATTATCGGATTGATTGAATGGGTTTTATAATATTCTTCTTTTGGATATGAATCCAACTGATTATTTGATGTTTCAATTACTGTATCCCCAATCTCAATCCAAGCATGAATAATATGTCTGCCTTTATGTGGGCCAATGGGAGGAATGGCTGATCCATGTACCACATATATTTCTCGGTTCAGTTTGAGATCATTGTAAAGTTTTTTGAATATATATGCTGTGGGCAAAGACTGCTCTACAGCATCTTTCATACCTTGTAATTCTTCGGCATTCTTTAAGGAGGATTCGTAACAATCACCATATTGTTGAGACATAATAAACTTTGTTCTGATTCTGATTAATGAACAAATTTCATTTTTCTATAAAATACTTTGAGTCTCTATTTTTAAATGCAGGACGAGTGCCTTCCAAAACGTTAATAACATGTTTGTTCATTTTTGGATTTTCTATGCCTCCTGATACGTAATCAATAGCATTCAATGCAGAATCCCTATGGGCATGAATTACTTGTTCCGCATCGCAAACAACTGCGAGATTGGGATTGTGTGTAACCATAATTACTTGACGACGGCTTTTCGCATCTCCAAGACAACGAACAAGAACTTCATAAATCGTCTGGTTATCAAGATTCTCTTCAGGCTGGTCGATGACAAGTGGAATCTCATCCTTATCAATTAGAAGATAAAAGACGAGAAGTAGAAGTCCACGTTCACCTGGTGAAAGCTGATTTATTTCGCGACCTCCATAATGAAGTGTATACCTTGGCGTCAGAAAAGAAAGAGAAAACAAATAGTCATAAACAACTTGGGGTGTTTCGCCTTTTTTGATCTGATCGCTGACAAGAATGTTTGGCTCTCCGACTACGCTCGGACGTTTATCAACATGAAGAGATGAATCAATATCGTCGACAAATTTAATTACACTATCTTCATCATCGAAATTTACTCTTTGAAGTATCCCTCGTAATAAAATATTGCTTTCTTCAATACCCGAGAATGTTCCTTTTACTTGACGGTTAATTTTTTCTAAAAATGTAGAAGCAAATCCTTCTTCAACTATTGATACTTGGAAAGCTAATGGGATTGATTCTGATGAGACAATCTGTCTGTTAATAAACTCCTGAACCGGTTGATATAAACGGCGATAGGATTCTGCCAACTTCTTTGTTTCTTTATAAATCTCACGCGTTAATTGTTTTCGATTATTCTGTAAGGTTTGAACTAAAGCAGGTATTCCGGCTAGTTCATTGATCCGATGCTCTAGCCACGCTATAGAATGTTGTGTGTTTAAATCTCCCAGAATAGAAGTTCGTTTCTTTGTCCATTGTTGCAACGAATTCTGATAAACTACAAATTTGCGATTCGGTTCATCAAGTGAATCCTGAAGTTTTTCAAGTTCAGACTCGATGCTAGCTTTTTGATAGGCAATTGTTCCAATCTTTGAAGAGTCTATCTTTGCATTGATTTTTTTGATTTCTCCGGCATACTGATTACGTAACTTTGTTAATTTTTCTTTGTCGATGGTCAGTTGAGTAATTTCTTCGAAGAGAATTTGTGGATCGAGATGAAGTTCTTGCAGATCGGCAGTTAGAGCACTTTTGAATTCTTCAAATTGTAATTGAAAGTTCTCAAGTTTAATGCTTGCTTTATCTAATAAAGCAATTTTTCTTGTTGCCTCGGCTTTTTCACTGTTTAGAGTTACTATTTCTGTGTCAACCTTATCGAGATCACCTTTGCGCTTCACAATCTCTTCTCGAGTTTTTGCAGCAATCTTTTTTAGTTCCGCACTCTGTGTTGGTTCAGGAACTGCAATTGGTTTTGATCTGTCATGTGCATCAAGTTCCTCACGTTTGACTTTCAATTGTGAATCTAATTTTTCACGATACGATCCTGTGCCTCGTTCCTCAGTTTGAACAATACTCTGATTAATACCATGAAGTTTCTCCAATAATACACGAATTGTTGCTTGAGTTTCTGAAGTGAAATAACGAAGCACATCATCTAATGAATCATGACCAAGACGGTCAGTATAGTCAACGTGGCTAAAAATTATTTTCTTCAACTCTCTATCGAATTCACTATCACCCCCTGCCACTATTTCGTTACATAAAGTTTCTATATAATTCTGAGGAAGATATTTAATCGTTTCGACTGAACTTGGGCTTGGATTTGAATCCAATTTTTTTGTTGTTGGGGTTCCAGACTCCCAAGTTAATGTTGCTTCAAAATGAGATGCCTTGTTGTCACGAGGATCACGGAATTTGCGATTATTCAAAAATGAAAAATGTGCACTTTGTCGTGTATCGCCTAATAAACCCAAAACATCTGCCAATGCACTTTTTCCACTGCCTTTATTCCCAATTATTGCTACAAGATCCTTATTTAGCGGAATAGAAACATTGAACCAAGGTTCAATGAGAGTGGATCCTGCACGCTTCACAATCTGGATATTTTTGATATACTTTGTTGGACTTGTATGAACCTTAGTAATCTTTTCGGGAATATCTCCAACAAAGATACGTTTATCGTATTCTTTAACTGCGTGGGTTAAGCCTGAAAAAGTTGTATCGGATTTAATCCAAGAAAATGAATTTCCAATGCGATCCTTTATCGTTGCATCCGAAAGTGAATGCGCATCACTGCAATCAAGTAGTTTGCCATTAACACCTGCTTTAATAAGGGCTTCCCGAGCATTGTGAAATGACATTACTGTTTCTGCCGCTGTGAAAACAATATCAGCATTATTAATTACATTTCGTTTTTCTGCAATCGATGCATCATTCCATTGGATTGAATCCCACTCTGTTTTCCCTACTGCTGTGAGATACCGACCCTGGAAATATGAGCTATTAAGTGCTTTTTGGACATTATCTAACGTCACGTTAAAATTGTTAAATCCTTCATGTAGTGGTTGACCATACTTAGACTTCTGATCAGGCGGCGCAGCATCTATAATCAGCTTACCAAAATCAGTTAGACTCTTTCGAGTTGGAACTGCTGACCAACGCCCAGAAAGCGCCTCATTAATAGGAAGCAGTTTGAAGTCACGAGAGAGTAGGTTAATAAACTGAGTCTCAATTATTTCAGGATCGATAACATCAAAGATTACATGATAATTAACTCGTTGGAAATTCGAATCATGTCCAACAAATTTGTCTAACCGCAATTCAATAACTGGAAGAATAAGATCTATATTTGCCAGTCTACCATTTGATTTTTCCGTTAGCACTCTTTTGTAGCCATCTAAGAATAGGTAATCATTTATCCCGATCACTTTAAATTCGGGGGGAAGTTTTTCGAGATCTGCAAGAAATGACTCCCATGCTTGACTTTCGGTTCCTGGATAGTGGTGATATATCGATGCAGGCGTATGAACATGCAAATCCCATTTTCTCCACTCTGATCCTTGCGGATAATTCAATGTATGTCTCACTTTCTATATTAAAGTAATTCTAACTAATAATATGAGTAATCTCTTGAATTCTAGTTGCATTTAAGTAAGCAAATCTTCTGGCATCAAGTTGTTCAATTCTTGGTGCATATCGATTCAACTTTATTTGGATATCATTTACCTGTTGAGTATTACCATTCCGTATGGGATTTAATAGAAATGCGAATGATTCAAATGATGGACGATTATGAACAACTTCGAAGTAATCTTCCATAGAATTGCGACCTCGGGGTGTACGCGGTTGAATTGCCATTACTAATCCTAAGCAATTATTATTTGCAATAACATCATCCAATATTTTTTTAAATGTTTGGATATCAAAATATTGATTCCATTTTAATTCTTGCGGTGAACCTGAAATGACATAAAGACATTTTTGATTTGATTCATCGATAATCCAATCTCGATAAACTGTGGTTCTGCACCCAGCAAGACTTCTAATAATTGTTGTTTTTCCAGAATTCTGTGGTCCAATTACCGCGATAAATTTTTTCATATTGAATCACCAATTATTTAATAACCGTTAGTTGCGTTAATGTAACTACTCCCCTTTCTTAAATCAACGATTCCCAAAACTTTTCTTCATATTTATCCACTATTCATAGTTTTATAGATTCCGCACATCCTCCGACATTCCCTGCTCCTTCCTGTAATGAAGCAATCATTTAATCACATGCTTCTTTCTCTCAACATCCAGAGATAGTATCTGGGCCAACCTTTCCTTTATCTCAACATCAATAACAGTATTAATAATATTATTCTCTTCCTCTTCGCAATTTGCATTCCGCTACGCAATTATTCAATACCGTAAATACATATTAACCCAACTGACAATCCAATGTCGGTATAAGATTATATCCTACCAGCATATCTCTAACGCGAAGTCTTTTCAGGTTTATAGACTAAATGGAAAACCTATTTTTATGGTATAAGAATATAGGTATCTATTTACCTAACCATTCAAAAACCATATATGGAGGAAACAATGTCTCACAATCTAGAAGAACGTGAAGGTCAAGCTTCTATGTTCTTTACGGGAGATGTTCCCTGGCATCAGCTAGGACGACATCTCAACAAACCTGCTACAGCAGCAGAAGCAATGGAAGCAGCACGACTGGATTACACGGTCGTTAAGCGACCAATGAAAGCAATCATCAACGGACGGCAATACTCGGATGTTCCGAATGCATTTGCTACAGTAAGATGCGACACCAACCAAGTTCTCGGTGTTGTCGGCGCGCGATACGAACCTGTACAGAACAGAGATGCTTTCAACTTCTTTGATCCATTAGTGGACCGAGATGAGGCAATCTATCATACCGCTGGCGTTCTTGGATCTGGATCGAAAATCTGGCTTCTCGCAAAACTTCCTGACTATATCAAAGTCGGGCGCAAGGGAGACCCAGTAGAAAAGTTTGTTCTATTATCAAATTCCCATGATGGGTCAAGTCATATCAGGGTTAAGATGACACCTATCCGTGTTGTCTGCAACAACACCCTCACCGCAGCACTCTCCGGTACAGAATCAGAAGTCCGCATCAAACACACTGCATCCGCAACTGACAAACTTCAAGAAGCTCACAAAGTATTGGAATTGACCAATCAGCTCTACAAAGAGTTGGATTATATTTTCAACAGAATGGCATTGAGAAAAGTTACAAATCAGCAATTGGTTGATTATGTGAAGACACTCGTTCCAGATAATCCAATTGCAGAATCAAACGCACGGACCGAAAACACACGCAATCACATCATCGGTCTGCATGATACTGTGCAGGACGCTTCAATGCATCGTGGCAATCTGTTCGGTGCGTTCAATGCTGTGACGGAGTTCGTGGATCATTACAGCTCACAGAAAGATGCGAACAAGCAACTTCGTTCTATCTGGTTTGGCGGAAGCGGGGAGCAATTGAAGCGCCGTGCATATCAACTCGCAGAATCAATGTTATGATCACGCTTGATATATCAATGACAGAGCCGGTTGTTCACGCAACTGGTTCTCTCACTATTACTTTCGATCACGAATATCCTCCAGAGCTTTGGGAGTTTGTCGAAGATGCGGTTGCAGATAGACTTGCAAATATGAATCTGAAAGGATCTATCGAAAGTTCGGTTACAGGTAATTCAACAACCATTAAAAAACAACTGAAAGGAAAGCTATGAATACAGTACGCTTGGAAAATACGTCGGCTGGTCACAACAAGTTCTATGAATTTATTGGGATCAAAGCACCGGGGCGATTTACCATCAAAGGACTCTACGGACGCATCGGGCAAGCACCCAATGAATCCATCATCTATGATGGTGATGATGTCAACGAAGCAAACGGCCAGTTCTACAAGAAGATGGCTGAGAAGGAAAAGAAAGGTTACAAGGTTGTATCGAATAACGGCAAAGCAGCTAAACCTGCCACTGAAGAAAAAAAAACTCTTCTGAGATTATTCCAATAATCTGGGCAATGAATTCACAGGGAGTTAAAGATGAAAAACATCTCGATCAATTATTACAAGATGATAGCTATGTTGCACAGATTAAATTGGACGGTATGCGAGCTGTTGTTCATGTCGCTTCTTCAGGGCTTCGAATATTTTCTCGCTCTGCTGGAGTTGCTGATCCTTCGCGTCCTCTCGAAAAAACATCTTCATTACCACACCTTGCTTCGCTCGTATTCCCTGAACTAGTGGGAACGGTTCTGGACTGCGAGATCCTCATCCCCGGCAAAGATTCTGCTGAACTTGCAGGAACTGTTCACAGAAAAGAACTTCGTCAGGATAATACAAAGGTTATGCTCTTTGTATTTGACTGTATTCAGATCTGCGGGAAGAAAATCACGGATAAAACACTTCGTCATCGGTTGTCTGAACTCCTTTCTATCTCACACAAACTGCAATCGGAATTCATCACCATTCTCCCCTTCGCATCTACAACAGCGCAAAAACGAAAGCTGTATAACAAGGTACAGGCAAACGGCGGTGAAGGGATTATGCTGAAGAACCTGAACGCAACATACCTTGAAGGCGGCAGACCATCTGGCAATTGGTACAAAGCTAAAAAGAGCGCGTCGTATGATTGCGTCATTACCGGCTTCTCTCTGGGTAAAGGAAAATACAATACTCAGATAGGAGCAGTAAAGTTCGGTCAGTATGTTGACGGCAAACTGATTGAGTTAGGACAAGCATCCGGAATGAATGATGAAGAACGATTGCTGATGTCGAGGTTCCAAGATCAGTATATCGGGAAGGTTGTCACGATTAAAGGAATGGAACGATTGAAGTCTGGGGCTATTCGTCATCCTCAATATGTTGGCTTGCGTAAGGATAAACAGCCGAAAGACTGCATCTATTACAAAGGTGAGCAATGAGCCGGTGGAGAGTTGAGGTAAGTGAGACAATCCAGCAGTCATCTGTATATATAATAGATACTGAAACTGAAGAACAAGCTAAAGAGATTGCTCACACCGAAGAGGGTGAAATGGAACAGTTGAGCTACTATACAGAAGAACGTAAAGTAAACTCCATCCTGTCTATCGAACCATACCCATATTAACAATAACAAAATAGCCGCTGATAGTTCAAACTCAAACCACAATTAGCATTGTTGAGTTACTGACTTGAAGCGGCTTCATTTTAAATAAAAGGAAAACATTCTATGTCAAAAATGAAAATCGTATTACAATTCATCGTAACTGTCAGCAAAGCAATTCTTAAACATTTGAAATAGGAGAAACGTATGACAAATGGTAAATCACCGGACTGGCTTCAAGAACTTCTGGATGCCGAGGAAGTAAACGAGGAGAAACAGAAACTAGAAATGAATAAAATCCTCGCTGATCGCGCTCTTGCTGCTATCGCTGTTCTCGAATCCAAGATCAACGAAGTAAATGATATTGCAGAAAAAGAGATCACTCTTATTCAGCAGTGGAATCTTTCTGAACTGAACAAACTTCAGAAGAAGATCGATTGGCTTGTATGGAATCTCTCGAACTATATGACAGCACTCGGAGAAAAGACTGTATCACTTCCCCACGGTCAGCTCAAGATGCGTATGGGTAGGGATAAGGTTGAAGTTGTTGATCTGCAGAAATTCCTTCCAATGGGTCAACGTCTTGGCCTTGTTCGCACAATCGCGGCAAAGATTGAACCGGATCTTGTTGCAATCGCAGCACACATCAAACTCAATGGCAATAAGCCACCAGCAGGTGTGATGCTTACACCAGCTCAAACGAAATTCTCATATAAAACAATCACGAAAGGATCAAACGATGTCAACGACGAACGGAACGATGAACAAACCGAAGCTCGATCTAACGCTGGACAAACCAGTAAAACTATTGCTGCTTAAAGACAAACCGTATATCAACAGCAACAATTACGGAGAGTTCTATCTGTATTCAGTGAAAGATGAAGATGGTGTTGAGTTCTCGTATTTCGCAACATCAGATGTGCACGAACTAATCCAACAGCACAAATTGAAATCTGGCAGTTCTTTTGTCCTGAAGAAGATCGCTTCGATGAACGGAAAGAAGATGGTCCCGAAGGTTGAATTCTCGATCATTGGTGAATCAGAACCACAGGCAGTTATTCCATCTGTACCGGGATCCGATAACTTGAAAGAGATCCTGTTGCAGTGCTTGGTCGATGCAGCTGATGTCGTGAAATCTGCCGGGATTCAATTCTCGAATGACGAGCTTCAGAAATTGGCAACGACGCTATTCATCCAAAGAGCAAGGAATGTCTAATTCAAGTTACTTCTTTCGATAATACTTACTACATTCAATCCGGTCACTTATATTAGAAAAACAAGACGATACTTTAATCGCCCACTTTTTTCTGACCAGACCAATGAATTAGTTACCGAAAGCAAAGGCTGTAGGATCTATATTTTGTGCCGGTCGACGATTTTATGCCTCTGATTCTTTCGATGGAAAGATGATGAGGCATTTTTTTAATATATAATTTTCTCAAATATTATATCTTCATTTATCAGTCATAATTATTATAGGAACTCTCATGCCTACAGGTATTGAAGAAACGGTCGTCGCTGCAGCTGTAACAGGAACTGCTGAAGCAGGTACCGCAGGAGTTGAAGCCACGGTTGTAACTAATGAAGCAGCAATTACATTAGCAACAGATGCAACCGTAAATGGAGGCATAGAGCAATTAAGGGATGCCCTTGAAAAATTGTCTACGGAAAGGATTAATGATTTTGCTAATAAACTTTCAAGGGCTGGTGAAGAAAATATTAAGAGATCTCAAGAATTAATTAAAAATGATCCTGAACTGTTTAATCGCCAAAAAGAATTCCTGGATAGATATTCCTCTTCTGGTGGTCACACCGAAGAACTTTGTGAAAGATTTAAGACCAATGAAATACAATTTAAGAGAAGATTTGGAGAATCTTTTGATTCTGAAGAAGCTAAAGAAATTGGTGCAACAGTAAAACGAGCTGGAAAAGCTGAAACTACTATAGGTGATTTACATGTCAAATATCCCCATTCTATAAAAACTCAATGCTTAACAGTAAGAGATGGTAGAATAATTAAAGAAGCATATACTTTAAAACCGGATGTTTGGTATGCTAGGGAAGTCAAGAATGGACAAAAAAATTATCTTATGGACGAAATAAAAACCAATCATTTGCCAAACCAATTGATGGAACAAAAAAAACTGGGATTTGAACCATTAACGATTGTAACAAATGATATTGAAAATGATGCAAGAACTTCACCTGAAGACATAATAAAATTTATTAACTCTATCGAGGAAACAGGGAGCAAAGTAATACCATCCCTTCCAACTCATAGTGTACAAATTCTCTGTTTATTGGGAGGTTTGGTATGATAATTTGGAAGTGTTTTTTAAATATCGACATAAAAATACATCCAGAAATAATTGAATTAATTCATAATTTCGAAGTTGATTTACAGATGAAAAGAAAAAATCCATCTAATCAGGGTGTTGATACGTCAATTCATATCTTCAAAGAATATGCGTTAAAAATCTGTGATAAGTGCGTAAAGATTAATTTGGAAGACTGGGATCGGATTTACAATAAAGTTAAAAATGATCCAGTTGATAAATCTACACTTAAAGATGCAACAAAAAATATTGTGCTATCAAAAAATAACCTATTAACACTTGCAAACTTATTTGATAATATTGATCTAAAAAAAGAGATGACATTGCTATCAGCAAATTTCAATAAAAACATGGTAGTGATTCAATTGACTGTATCGGAGGATTGAAATGAGTTTAATAAAAGATAAAGATATTTTTGAAATGCAATACTACCGTGTAACTCAAGTTGGCCGATTTAATGATCCCGTTCAATTTTATCATGACGACAAAAGTGTATCTATTCCTGAAGTATCACAATTATTTTCAAATTATCTCACTACGAGATCTAACAATCCCCATCATTTTATTATTGTCTTTCACTGGGATGAAAACGGTTCACTTAATTATCTCTTTGGCTTTGATAAAAATATTGAATCTGTTGAACTTAAAAACTTAAATTCTTTTTTCCCCTACCTTAAAATGGAAAAATCATTATTCCCTGCCCTCACAACAAATGATGATTTACCATTAATAGAAATGGACATATCAACCCTCATCGGATCCGAAAGAGAAGTAATATTAGATAGAATTAAACCGTCTCTTGGTGAAGAATGTTCATTAGCAATTTATATTAAACCTGCTTCAGTAGCATTAATGGGAAGTATTTTGAGCTACTTAAATGAACTTGTAAGAGTTTTATCTCCTTATAGCAATACACAGATTGGGAGATGGGCAGGAGGGAAACAATTGGATAATATACTTGGAACAGATCAACACACGCAAACAACGAATATAGATATAGATCATGTTGTCTCGATATTACAAGATTATGATAAAAGATTGAAACAGGGTCAAAGATCAGGTCTGTTTCTAATTCGGCCATTTTTTTTTGGTAAATCTACATGGCTTCAATCACAGATAAAGAACACTCTTTCCTCAGAGACCAATTTATTGAGCACAGTAATACTACCATCCAATGAACTGACAGCAAAAAGCGAAAAAGATAATTTTCGGACACTCAATGAATTAATTTACTTCCAAGTAGCTAAGGACAAGCTTAATAAAGATGAATTATTTGCATCTCATAGAAAAGCATCTGAGAGTCTGAGAAAAGAATTTCCACAAACGTTTGGTGCACATGTTATTGATAGAATAATTCTCCAAAGTTGGAAAAACTCATCAGACCTATCATCTTTTGTCAGTTTTCCGCAAAATCCAAATGCTGGTGTCATTCATCGGGAATTTATTGAGTTTGGAGAAAGCTTTCACCACTCCATAAATTCCCTTACTCTTGGTAAAACATCAGGCAGATCAATTAATGATTTTACAATCGACTACCAACAATTGACTAAACATTGTCTCGTAGCAGGCATCACTGGATCTGGAAAAACAAATACCATTTATACCATTTTAAAAGAATTGTCTAAAAACAATATCCCTTTTCTTGTTATTGAACCAACAAAAAAAGAATATGGGTCATGGTTCCATGCACAACAATTCAAAATATTTATGCCTGGACTCATTGGGGATAATTTTTCGTTTAATCCTTTAGCGTTTCTCAATGGTGTTACACCGCAAACACACATCGATTTACTAAAGTCAGTATTTAATGCGGCTTTCCCAATGTATGGTCCAATGCCATATCTACTTGAAGAAGCTCTTATTGAATCATATCAATCCTATGGATGGGATTTGACATCTGGAAGAAATGCATTCGATAGTAATGTTAACTCAAATATATTTCCAAATCTTTCTGATCTCTATGAAAACATTGAACGAGTTATAAAAGAAGCGCAGTATTCAAAAGAACTTTCAAGTGATATTGAAGCTGCACTAAAAGTTCGCATCAAGAGTCTTACTCTTGGAGTAAAAAGAAAAGTGTTTTTGGATTCTGGAAAACCACTCGATGTTTCAACATTGTTAAAACAGAATACTCTCATCAACTTATCTTATTTAGCGGATGATGAGGAAAAGTGTTTCTTGATGGGTCTCATTCTTTCATCATGGCATCAGTACCTAAGTCATAATCAAAAACACACTAATGATTTGAAACATTTCATGGTTATTGAAGAAGCGCATAGGTTGCTAAGCAATGTTTCACGTGATTCCTCCATGGAAACGGCTAATGTAAAAGGAAAAGCACTTGAAACATTCGATAATATTCTTTCTGAAGTTCGCGTGTTTGGACAAGGAATTTGTATTGTTGATCAGATTCCAACAAAACTTTCTCCCGATGTTCTTAAAAATACAGATACAAAAATTATTCATAGGCTTTTGTCAAAAGATGACCGTGATGTTATTGGCGACACAATGGTCCTTGATGATAATCAAAAGAGAGAATTTGCATTCCTTCAAGCTGGTGAAGCAATATTCTTTCAGAACAAACTTAATGAAGCGTTGAGAGTTCGAATAACAGAAGAAATTAAACCGACTGAAATTGATTTCATCCATGACAAGAATGCAACTTTTGATGCCAATTTTATCATCTCTAATGACCACGATCTTCAAAAGATAGTAAAGCAATTATTTTGGACAATTTTTGTCCATAGGAATGTTCAAGAATACAATAACCTCTTAAAAGATCTACAGACCAAAATCTCATCACAAAATTTAGAAACCGTACTTTCATCGATTTTCAATCAATTATATCGTCAGGCGATAATATCTTCTACGGTTTCGAGAAAAGAATCATTAAAAACTAAAATACTCTTGAACCAAATAGTGGGAGATCAAAAATCTAGTGTATTTGAACAATTGCCATCAATTGAGATTTTGGATATAGTTAATCGTTCAATTATTGGGAAATCAGATAATGATATTAGGAGAATTGTTATTACAATCTTCAATTCATTATTGCACAATGATCCTACTTTCATCCAACATCCCACTCTCCTTCTTGATACATTTACCGTTAAATTTATTGAAGAAATTAGATTAAGGAGTATCCTTGCGGATTATCTTACGCGAAGTGATGAGGATTCAATTATTCAAGCTATCCGTAATAAGATATTCCATGATGGTGAACTCGAATATGATTTATTAAACGGGACTTTGTGTGAATTTACAATGAAAGTAAATCACCCTGTTGAAAAATTGCAAAAAGAAAGTGAATTAAAACTTTCCTTAGATTATAAACCATTAATAGATCCGCTCAAAAACGCAGTACAAAATATTATAACTAATGTAGATAAGACACTCTTTCGGATTCAAATAATTTTAATAGTATTCTTTATTGGCACTTTGTTATTTATCGCTCTGCGCTGAATTAACTTATTAACATTTTGTATTCCTATTCGAATACATTTTCGAACTATTAAAATCGTTTAAAAAGAGCAATTAGTGGCTATTGGTGTATGTTTTTGGATAATTAATGCAATAGTAGATTATTGGGGTGATCCTACTGCGACTGTCCGGGAATCAAAAGTATTTTATTTACTTAATATAAAATTGTTTTGCCGAAGTTTTGACGAATGAAATTTCGCTGATTTGAAGGTTTAGTATGGATTAGTGTATTTTTTTGAACTTCTGTTCCCTTTGCGGCTATTGCCTTGGATCCACATATACCCTCCTAAAAACCCCCACAGTCTTTTAAATTTGAGTTTTAAAGCGTACAATTATCCTAAGTGGGTGTTTCATCAGTGATAATAGATCTTTGTTTATAGGTCAAATTTAAAACAAAAACACCATCTCGGAGCGGTAGCGTAGAGATGGTACACTAATAGTATCTATTAGTATCTATAGGTAAAAAGAGGTCACTTTAGTCCTTTAAATACAATTGATTTTGAACGTCGTTGCACTCAATAGTACTAGACAATGCACTCGTTAGTGATAGACATTGCAATATTTAGTACTAGACCAAAGCAATACTATTTTTCGACATTGAGCTCATAATACTTCCCATTCTTTCAAACGCGCTCCTCGAATGATCAAAAGCCAAATGCAGATAAATCTCAGTTGTTTTGACACTTGAATGACCCATTGCATCTCGAATTTTTGTCAGTTCTTCCCCATTCTGTAAAAGCCAGGTCGCAAATGTATGTCTGAAAGTATAGAAAGTTTTTCCGGTTATCTTTGCTCTTTTACATACTTCTTGGAAATTCTTTGTAATAGTTCGTTGATTGATTTTAATGCCTTGGGTAGTAAAACAATAGGCGGATTCAGTCTTTCTTCGTTCCAGTATTTCCTGTAGTTGAGGTGTGTAGAAAATCCTTCTCGTTTTACCTGATTTGGTCGTATAAACATCGCTACTTTGAATAAGTATGTATTCTGGGGTAATGTCGATCCATCTTAAATTTAGAATCTCCCCTCTTCTCATCCCAGTTAATAAAGCGAACAAACAGAAATCTGCAAACCATCCAGTTGCACATGAAAATATTCTATCCACCTCGTCTTTGGAAAAATACACTCTTCGTTTTTGTGGTGGCTCCATTAATAGTCCGCGTATACAAGGATTAGAACTTCGATATTCTTTTCTAATTGCATAGTTAAATGCAGCCTTAATGGATCGATACTGAATATGCATTGAGGTAGGATTTAAGCCATCCTTTTTCCGTTTCGTTATCCACGCGATAACATCATCAGATGATATTTCAGGAATGGTTTTCTTCTTTACAAAAACAGTGAATCCATCAAGCACTGCTTTATACATTTCATGTGTTCTTGGTGCTCGAGAATTTTTAATTACTGATAGAAATGACTCCTTAAAATCATCCCATCGTATTCCCTGTTTAGGCTTTTCTTCGGAGAGATATCGGAGAGCGTCTTGCTTGGATCGTTGATTTGTTGAACGCCAAATCCTGCGTCCGTTTTCCCAATGCCAAGTGTACCAGAACCCGTTTGGTCGTCTGAATAGATGCATGCTGTTAGCAATCTGTTAGCAATTCTATTAACAGCCATTCACCAGTGCACCATTTAAAATACAAAAGCCCTGCTTTCACAGGGCTTCTCAGTGATCGCGGATGGTCTCGAACCATCGACCCTCTGCTTAAAAGGCAGATGCTCTACCGCTGAGCTACGCGATCTTCATTCTTACAGTGCAACAAATATAAGAAAAAATCTCGCGTTTTGCAATAATTGATGGATGAAAGAAGGTTTTTTTTATGCCTGCTCTGCAATCTGTTCGGACGATTCTTCCGCTGAGCGTTTCTTCCGGTAGATAATACCGAATGGAATGATCACGCAGTATCCCAGCACCAGCAGGATCGGTGCAACATTCATTGCAACAGGATTGTCCCACGGTTTCGCGCTTAATGCAAAATATCCTGCGATAATAACAACAACGCCTGCAAGGATAATCTGGTAATTGGTCTTATCCAAACTAAGGGACTCGATCCGTTTTACTTTCTTCTTTGCACTTTTTTCCTTCACAATTTGTTTGGCCATTTCTTTTTCTCCTTCACCCCATTTCATAAAAAAGCCAGACGTTGGGGGGTCCGTCTGGCTCGACCTGTAATTTGCAACACTCAGGGGAAGAAGCATTGCAAAGGTCAAACACAATATAATTAGAAATATTTAAAAATCAACGGACTGATTTCCCCTTTGTGATATTTTTCACATCTGAGTTCTTTTTCGCTTTCTGCCGTTTCTCCGAAGTGTTTCGCGTCCCCTTCACATTTCCTTTTTCGACTTTACGGAGAACCGAAGAGTTTCCTTTCTTCGTCATTTTTTTTGGCACTTTTTTCACTGCCGGTGCCGTCAGTATCAGTTCCTTGAGCTTTTCAACCTGATATCCCGATTCACGGCTAGCATTATAGAGCCGTTGGATGTCTCCCTGAACATCAAATTTGGCCGCGGTTTCGGTTGCAGGCTGCAGTTGCGCAAAAATCGATCGGAGTCCCACCAACCACTGCATTAAGGACTCAAACTGTTCTTTCTTATAGTACCAAATATCATTGTATTGATTTACACCGAGATAATTCGCCGTTTCGTAATCACTTAAAATAATTTCTACGATAGACGAAAGGTCGACCGCGGTTTCGATGACGCTGTGATGATGCCGCAGGGTATTTTTTAATATCAGCATCACGTTTTCTGCTGTAGCATATTGTTCGCCATTTTCCAACAGGACATTTTTAACGACACTATCCAATTGAAGATAGGAAAATACATCCGATTGTTGACGAATTGACCCTTTGAGTAACAAAGCAGTTCCGCAATCAAATATCATTTTATAGAGCGCTGCATACAGCGGCCAGATGATGTTCTTGAACGCGGATTGATCCTTCGGCACATTCTTTTTAATGATCTTTTGTTGAAGATCGGCAGCCGTATAATACTGTTGCACTCTTTGCCAGTATTCTGAAAGAGATTTCCTCAAGGTTTCGGACTCGACAGGGATCTGGAATTGTTTTCCAAGTTCTATAAACATATTTGCATATTCGGCGGCAAATCGTTCATAAGAAAAATTCCTGAATGTCTTTTCCACCTGTTGGTGAAACGGTTGAAGCCGTACTTCCCTTAAGAGCGCATCGAGATTGCTCGACCCTCTTCCCTTCAACCGATGTGCAATTGTACTGAATACACCGGTTTCGTCTTTTATCTCCTGAAAATCTGTGAAGACTGCATATTCGAAGGCGCGAAGACTCACTGCAATCCCCCGGTCGCACAATTCCTTTCCCGATTGCAGATAATCAAGATCCGATGTCCGGTTTCGGAACCGGTAGAAGACATTGTCCGAATATTGCAGCTGCAGCGATTGACCCAGGATTACGGATCGGACACCCCCTTGATCATTCGTCGCTTTCGGAAGCGAATGCTTAATGTATCCTTTGCACTCCGCAAATTTATTATGGAAGAAAATTACTGCCCGTTCAGTTCCTGCCCGATTAGAGTATGCAATCACATTTTCGTTCACATGCCCGCGGTCATCAAGAAAATCGTAAAATTCAAAATCCTTCACCTGACTGAACAAAAACCGCTTTTGGGTAAGCGGAAAGATTTCGTGCTCATGCCGGCGAATCAGCCATTCGTCGGGTGTTTCGCTATAGTATGCACGCTGATACTCCATGCCGTACTTTTCTTTGTACCCTTCAATCTGTCCATGGGCGAACATCGGCAATCCCGGCAATGTAATCATCAGCGTGGCAACGCCGAAATACTTATCATCTTTTCCGAACTGTTCAACGGCAGTTTGCTCATCCGGATTGCTCATAAAATTGACATACCGTTTCAGGATTTCCGGATTGAATTCCAGCGTATTCTTGATCATCGCACGGAATTTCTGGTTCTCCTCCTTCATCAGCATGTGCATGAAGGCACTGTTATACACCCTGTGCATTCCCAGTGTCCGGACAAAATAACCTTCCATCAACCAGAATGCTTCGGCAAGAAGAAGCGTCTGCGGCATTTCCGCATTGAACCGATCAACCACTTCTCGCCAGAACTCATTGGGAAACATAGTATCGAATTCCGCACGGGATAAACTATTATCTTGCCGAGACGGCACGCCCGATGTTCCAGGCATGGGATACCACAACCGCTGAAAGTGTTTTTTTGCAAGCGTCATTGCCGCGTCGAACCGGATAACGGAAAACTTTCGGGCGACATGGAAGATGCTCTGAATGACCGCTTCCCGAACGTCGGCGCGAAGCAAATTCAATTGTGCCGTATCGTTCCATGGCATGCTGGTCCCGTCATTGCCGTGATAGAAATAACGGACTTCACCGCTGCGTCGGTCGATGCGCTGGAAGACCACGGCGGCATCGCTGCGACCCCAATATCCATCCTCTATTCGCAGTTCGATATTCTGATCGTGGGATAAATTCTCACCAGTGAAACGATACCCCGGATACGGCGGATGTTCGGATTGGATGAAAAATTCCGGATGTTCAATCACCCATTTCGAGTACAATCCCATATGGTTCGGTACCATGTCGCCTGCCAGACGGATCCCCCGCTGCCAGCAGCGCCGGTTCAAATTCTGAAACGCCTCTTCCCCGCCGATGTCATGCGCGATCTCATAGTCATACAATGAATATGCAGAGGAGACAGCGTCTAGGTTTCCCGTGATCTGCTTTATCCGTTTTGACGCAACGCTCCGTTCCCATACACCGATAAGCCAGAGACTGGTAAAATTCCAGCGCGCCAGCTGATCCAGTTCTTCATCCGGAATTTGATCAAGACGTTTAATTTCCCGTTGATATTTTTTTGACAGCTGATCGAGCCACACGTAGGTATTCTTGGCTATCAGCACAACATTCGGCATCCATTCAATGTCCGGAGTGAAATGTTCCGGCTCTGCATACACATAATCTTCCGGTTTGATCAAACCGCGGCGGAGCAGTTCTTTGCGCTCTTCGGGTGTGAGATGTTGCTGTTTTTTGTACTCTGGTACGAACGTTTCAATATTGGGCTTTCCTCCGAACTGATTGAAGGTGTGCCAGATGAACTTCTCCTCTTCTTTGGAAAATTCAAAACTGCTGCTGATCCGTTCAATAAATTTGGATGTAAGGATAATCCCCCATCGTTCCTTCAGAAATCCCAATTGCGCCTCAATATTTTCAGGATGTTCCAGAATCGGGCGCTTCAATGCATCCAGCAGCGGTTGATTGTCCGGACCGAACGGTTTTTCATTTACGAAGAATTGCTCCAACTCCTTGATGAGTGCAATATATTTCGTTTTCGCAACCAGCGTCGTATCGTCGAACAGTTCCACAATCTTTTTATTCGCGGGATTAATATTGGAAAGGTGAAGCATCATCATCTCTTCAAGGGCGATCTCCTTGTGTAATCGATTCGATGTAACAGAGTCAAAATATGCTCTTTCGGTTTGCAGGCTTTTGTACACAGACTTCGGTGGAAATTCCTTGATAAACTGAAGTAATGTTTTTTCCAACGTCTCCCGACCAACGACAGTTTCCAGATGCTTGTAAGCTCGTTTCATCACGCCGGGATTTTCTTGCTCATCATAGATCCGTATGAGGAAATGTCCGATCTCATCGATCAATCCGACTGCATTCAGAAATCCCGCACGTACCTCTTTTTCCGCATTCCCTGAAACTCCGCGGATGGTGTTGATGGAATGAGAGAGTTCACGGACTGCACGGAAATTTGGAAAAAGAACATTCCCGGATGATTCCAGCAGCGTCTCATCAAGATGATATTTGATGCGAGAATATCGGCTGATGTGGAATTCAAAAAACCGCGAAACAGTAAACGGCAAAACGAAGGGAATTTTCGAAGAAGAGAGTGTAATGATCGGAATGGATCTCAACATTGTGACCCCAAATATTTACTCAGAGTATAAAGAATTTATTTTCTTTGTTCAATTTGTTTCATATATTTATTTAGTCATTCAACGGACCGTTAGCTCAGCCCCTAAGGGATCCTCGAAGGAGTCCTTCGGGACTGGGAGAGCGTCCCGCTGCGAAGCAGCGGGAAGGTCAGCGGTTCGTTTGTTGTTCGTTCAATTATTTGATTTACCTTTTTAGGGCCGTTAGCTCAGCTGGGAGAGCGTCCCGCTGCTTCGCAGCGGGAAGGTCAGCGGTTCGATTGTTGTTCATTCAATTATTTGATTTACCTTTTTAG
>JBAYJG010000003.1:0-33915 GCA_041665225.1 Bacteroidota bacterium | reverse complement strand
GCATAATGTTTCTCCCCTTCAAATTGCAGCACCGCATCGACCATATGTTCGATCACACGCGGTCCCGCAATAGCCCCGTCTTTTGTCACATGTCCGATCAAAATGATCGGGATATTTTTCGCTTTCGCAATTCGAGTCAACAGTCCTGTCGATTCACGTACCTGACCAACACTGCCGGGTGCGCTTTCAAGATTTGGATTGAACAACGTCTGAATCGAATCGACAATCACCAGATCCGGAAGCGCCCGCTCGATTACATCGGTGATTGTTTCAAGATTCGTCTCTGCCAGCAATTGAAAATTATTGGTCGCTTTCCCAAGCCGCTCGGCGCGCAGTTTCACCTGCTTCGGCGATTCTTCACCAGTGATGTAGAGAACAACTTTTTCCTTTAAATGCAGAGCAACCTGCATCATCAGCGTCGATTTTCCGATACCCGGATCGCCGCCAAGCAGGATCACGCTTCCGGTGACAATGCCTCCGCCCAGTACGCGGTCGAATTCTGCAATTCCTGATACAAACCGTACGTCCGCGATGCTGTCTACGTCTGTGAGTGGTACTGCATCCAATTTTGATGAGATGCCGCCGCTCTTCCGAACTAGTTTTAACGGCGTGGGAGCTTCTTCTACAAAAGTGTTCCACTCGTTACAATTCGGACATTTTCCTGTCCAGCGCGCAGAGACATACCCGCACGTTTGACACACATATTTTGATGTTTGTTTTGACATTCTGTGATAAATATAACCACAATGCGAGAGAGGCACAAAGTTATTTTTCTAATTTTTCATAACAAATATGTATCTTTACTGTACATGAAACGCACTCTTCCATTCTATACATCATTGATGATCCTTTTTCTGATCGTCATTGCCGAGTTTGTTGCCTTAATGATAATGAACTCGGGAACTTTCGTCTATGCATTGGATGATGCATACATCCATCTCTCCGTTGCAGAATCTATTGCCAAAGGAGGGTATGGGATAAATCCTGGTGAGTTTTCTTCCCCTTCATCCAGCATACTGTGGCCGTTCCTTCTGGCACCATTCTCCTGCTTGCCGTTTTTTGTCTATGTGCCTGTTCTGTTGAACATACTTTGTTCATTTGGAACTCTTTTCTTTTCCTGGAAGATTCTGAATTCTGTTTTTGATGAATCCGAACAGAAAACGTTCATTATTACTCTCTTGCTGATGCTCCTCGTCGCTGCAACCGGAATGGTGCCGTTGATCTTTTCCGGCATGGAACATTCATTGCAGATAATGACCGTGGTGATCGTATTGTATGTGATGATTAAGGAATTAAACGGTTTGTTTAATCCGTTGCAGTCGATCTTGGCTATCGTGCTTGCTTCACTCGTTCGGTACGAAAATCTCTCCATATGCCTTTTTGCCATTGCCTTTTTCTTCGTCCGCGGCCGGATGCGTCATGCTCTGTATGCGCTCGCGGGTGTGATCGGTATTCATCTGACCTTCTCCCTGTTTCTGTATTACAATGGAGCCGCATTCCTGCCGACATCCGTATTGTTGAAAACCAATTCACTGCAACACAGTTTGGTATCCTTTTCAAAATTTGTCAGTACAGTAAGCAGTTATTTCGGGGGATTCTATTTTGTTGTTGCAGTTATCTCCATTGGATATTATTTCCTGAATGCGCGGAAAATACCTATCGCAACGCTGGGATTGGGGAGTGGTTTTGTGATCCTGTTGCATTTGCTGAACGGATACACACAGACGCTTGGAGATTTCTCAACTAATCTGGCATATTCATTTCGGTATGAAATGTACATGTGGGTTTTTGTTTTAGTAATACTGATGATAATGGGAAAATCGTTAATTCAATCCTCCGCGCGTTTTTCAACAGTTTTCACTGCAATGATACTAATTGGAGCAGAACTATTCTTCTGCGCAAGGGTGAATTCAACATTCGTGACAATCCCAACAGCGTCAAACAACATTTATGAACAGCATTACCAGAATCACCGGCTGCTGACAGAATTTTACAAAGGGCCTGCGGCAGCGAACGATATCGGTTACGTTGCATTTCAGAATGAAGAACCTATACTCGATCTTTGGGGATTGGCATCGCGCGAAGTCTGGAAGTTACGCTTGGCAAATCCATTAAAGACTGCATGGATGGATTCCGTTGTGACATCAAACGAAATCAAGCTCGCGATTTTGTATGACGTGTGGTTCCCTTTCCTGCCGCCAGCATGGACGAAAGTTGCAGAACTGACGTTGACAAAAAGAGAAGTGACGGCATCGGAGAACGTAGTGTCATATTACGCAACACGTGCCGACGCCGTTGATGGTGTGAAGGAAGCATTGAAACGATGGCAGAAAACTCTTCCGCAGCAGTCGATGCTTGTTTTCGCCAATCCAGTTATTGCACTAGCCATAGACTCAACTGCGGCACATAGGTGATCAGTAACAATGCGATGAATAGTACTGTGATGAACGGAAGCGTCGCAATAGCTACCTGACCGATAGACTTCTTGAACCGGAAGCTTGCCATAAACAAATTCAATCCGACCGGAGGCATCAGATACGCTATCTCCAAATTTGCAAGGAAGATGATGCCGAGATGGATCGGATCGATACCGTACTGTTTTGCCACCGGAACAATTAGCGGCACTACAACAATAGCGGAGAAAATCTCCATCATCATGCCGATAACGAGCAGGAAAAGATTCAGGATCACAAGAAAGAATACCTTGCTTGTCACCACCTGACTGATATATTCAAACAATTTTTGCGGAACCTGTTGGTCGATGAGATAACTTGTTAAACCCATTGCACAACCGAGGATCATCAAGATTGCACCAACCAGCACCATGCTTTCCTTCATCACTCGCGGTACATCGGTGAAGAATTTCAGGTCGCGGTAGATAAACACTTCAACAATAAATACGTAAAATGCCGTTACTGCAGCCGCTTCTGTTGCAGTAAATAATCCTCCGTAAATACCAAAAATAATGAAGAATGGCAGCGGTATTTCCCAGGCAATTGCTTTGATAGCCGTCCACGCTTTTTTTGCATCAAACGGATGACGCGGAACGTGTGATTTGCCCCCTTGTTGTATGCTGTATAACGCCACAACCATCATCAGGATCACGCCGGGAACAACGCCCGCTTTGAATAACGCATCAACGGAAACTTCGGCGAATGTGCCGTAAAGAATGATCGGAAGCGACGGCGGAAAGAGTAGTCCCAAACTGCCGGAAGTCGTGACGAGTCCGAGTGCAAATTTTTCTGAATACTTTTCTGAGATCAGGATAGGAAAGACCAATCCACCCAGCGCCACAATGGTAACACCGGAACCGCCGGTAAACGCAGTGAAGACGGCACAGCTCAAGAGTACGACGATCGCCAGTCCGCCAGGCATCCATCCGATTAATGCCTGCGCCAGCGCTACGATACGGATCGGCGCTTTGCTTTCTGCTAAAAAATATCCTGCTACCGTGAACAGCGGAATCGCAAGCAGCACGGGCTGACTTGCTAATCGGTACAATTCAATAATGACTGCGGCAGTATCAATCCCTTCTTTGGAAAATCCGAACATCGAGATAGCGCCGATAATTGTGAAGAGCGGTGTTCCGATCAACACCAGTAGAATAAGTCCCAGAGCAATGTAAATAACCGGCATCAGTGTTTCTCCTCTTCGGTATTCCAGTTCCCGTTCACAATCTCTACGCTCCATTTCAATGCACGGACGATGAACCGAAACGACACCATCGCATAGCCGATCGGAATGATGACGATAAAGTACCAGCTGGGAAGATCAAGGATCAGGATCGTCTGTGACTCCATTTCAAGCTGCACAAAAGAGATCGATGCCTGCATCAACAGGTAACAGATGAATCCGGCAAAAAGACTGGTGATAACGAAGAAGATCTTGCGCGTCCGTTCCGGCACCAATTTGCTCACGAATTCTATCCGCAAATGGCGCCCTTCGCCTGTCGCAATGACGGCGCCGAAATATCCCACCCAAAGGACGAGATGCCGGAGAAAAATATCCCCCCACTCAATGCTTGTTTCAAAAAAATTTCTGAGGATCACCTGGCCGAATGCCATGACGATCATAATCCCGAGGATCGCAACCAGCATCCATCCGGAGATCTTTTCAAGCCAAGCATCGATGATGAGAATCGGTTTCATAAAACACTTGTTCCTTCATTGGAATGATACAGCACAACAGAGACTGTGCAACGAATATTATTTTCCGCCCCGTGCGCGAAAATCCGCGAGTGCTTTTTCCACACGGTTCAGCAAATCTTCGGAATACAGTTTTCCCACCAGCGAACGGCGAGCTTTTTTGCCGATCTCATCGTAGGTCTTAATTTCGTTTGCATCCGGTCTATTGAATATCATCTTGTTCTTTTTCAATGTCTCAAGGGATTTAATGTTGTCTTTCCTGCTCTGTTCGGTCAACTTCCGCATGAATGCCTTCCCATGCTTCAGCAAGATCTGCTGCAAATCGGCCGGGATCTTGTCGAAATCCCGTTTGGAGATAACAACGGCACCGGAGGCGTTTGTCAATGGATAATCCATCAAATGACTAGTCGCGGAATTCCACTGCAGCGAAACAATGGCAAGCGGAGAAGCATACGCACCGGTGATCAATCCGGTCTGCAACGACGTAACGACATCGGTAATGGAAAGCTGGATCGGATTAATACCAATAGTTCTGAATGTTGCATCCGCTACAGGATCGCCTTCCCATTCCCACATTTTGATTGAGTGGAGGTCGCTGATCTTTGTAACAGGAGTTTTGGAAATAATATAGACAGAACCGACCTCCGCCCATCCGAGCAGGACGAAACCGCCGTTCTCGAATTCTTTATTGAATTCGGCATCGAACTGCGACACAATATAATCGACTTCGGTCTGATTCTTAAAGAGAAACGGCGCATCAAGCACGCGGGCAGATTTTGCAATCTCGCCAATGCCGAAACCGGTGATCCCTGCGCTGTTGAATTGTCCTAAACGAATTTTCCGCATTACATCCTTCTCATCCCCGGCCACTCCCCCTGCATAAATGCGGAATCCGAGTTTTCCTCCGCTTTCCTTCCGAACCGCGGCATCGTACTCTTTCATGATGTTGATCCACGTGCTACCTTCCGGCGCAAGTGTGGCAAATTTTATGACATACTCCTGCGAAAAAGCGGTTATCGAGCAGCACAACAGCATCAGCCAAAACATACTACGAATCTTCATACCTATTATCCTTCTGTCTTCAGTGAACATGATACAACGGTTATCGTGTCTTCCATGTATTCTGCACAGTATGATAGTACTGCTGCAGTATTCCAAATGCTTTTTTCTTTTCTCCCCGGTTTGAGATCAATCCTTTCCGATTGAAATAATCCTGGATGTTCGGCAGCGGCCGCCGCGGAGACCGGAAATCCATCAAGATCCACGGGCTGAGACCGCGCAGCTGTGTCGTCCGCGACATTAATGCAAGCTGTTCTTTGTAGAGATATTCCTGATACTCTTCCGTCCAACGAGTCAATGAATCTCCATGAAATCCGTACAGCGCGTCACCGCCGAATTCACTGATGATCAGCGGTTTATCATAGGCAATATTCCAGGTAACTTTCCGGGCTTTGTCCGGCAGTCCTTCGTACCATCCGATGTACTCATTGCATCCGAGAACATCCAAATATTTTCCCAGCGGATCGTCGATCACCTGCGTCGTTTCATCACTGTAGTGTCGTTCCAATGCCGCTGTCACCAGTCGTGTTGTATCCATGGATTTTACTCGGGACACCAGAGTGGACAAGAATTTCAGCCGGGATTCGCTCACCGGAGTTTCATTCGCAACCGACCACAACACAATGCTTGCCCGGTTCTTGTCGCGCTGAATCAGCTCCGTCAACTGGTTCGAAGCGTTGGACAATGTTGCGGGATTTTCCCAGGTGATCGTCCAATAGACTGGGATCTCCGACCAGACCATGAGTCCCATCTGATCAGCTAAACGGACCATGTGTTCGTTGTGCGGATAATGCGCCAAACGGACATAGTTGCATCCTAAATCCTTCGCCCACTGCAGAAGCGTTCTTGCATCTTCCTCGCTGAATGCACGGCCGCTGCGGAATGGCGCTTCTTCATGGATGCTGATACCTCTCAGAAAGATCGATTTTCCATTCAGGAGTATATCCTGTCCTTTCGTTTCGATCGTTCGAAAACCAATATCGTCACGAACTGTATCTGTTTCCGCTGCAATCACCACTTCATACAATTCCGGATGTTCGGGCTCCCAGAGAGATAATTTCGCTTTCGTTGAAAAAGCAAATATTCCTTCACTATTGGTCTTTCCGCGGAGAGTGACTCCTGCCTTTGGAATCGTTACGGAAACAGATTGTTCCTTCTTTTCACCCGATAATCGAATCCATCCACCGATCGTATTTCTGTTTCCCTTCAATAACTGAATTGAATAATCATCAATATATGTTTGAGGAACTTCTACCAGCATCACATCGCGCGTAATGCCGCCGTAGTTCCACCAGTCGGTGTTCACAGTCGGGACCGCATCGCGAGACCGTTTATTGTCTACCTTCACCACGAGAGAATTACCTGTGGTGCGGACCTTTCCGGTCACTTCAAAATTGAACGGCGTGAATCCGCCGATATGTTCACCGAGTTTCTCACCGTTCAGGTAAACAATCGTGTGATAGTTTGCAGCACCAAAGTAGAGAAAGTATCGGCGTCCGCTGGTACGCTCACAATCGAACAGACGTCGATACCATATCGTTCCTTCATAAAAAAGAAGCTCTGGCCGCTGTGTGTTCCAATCCCCCGGCACATTCAGCACCGGCGAATTGTCAAAATCATATTCAACCAGATCCTGGCTGTTTCGCGGTTTCCGATCGGAAAAATATCCATCCGAGCTCGGTTCGTACCGGTAATTGTAATATCCCGTTTCGTACGGATCGATAATGGTCCGCCATGCGCCGTTGAGATTTGTGGCCTGTCGGTGAATAACATTGTGCAAAACAGTTTGCTGAGCCGGAATCAGCGTGACAATGCACATGAGTGTTAAGAGTATTCGAAGCCGCACAGAGCACATCGACGAAGAGATGTTTTTGTAATGACTCATAGAATGGATGCTCCCGCACGACATGGTTGAATACCGGCTCCTAAAAGAACAGTTCATCAGCTTTTTGTGCGAGAATTTTTGCTTTCCGTTTGGCGATCGCATTCACCAGCCGTTGTTCCGGCAGATCATCAAGGGATGTTGTGTCGATAGTCGACAGCAGTTGATCGAAGAGTACCCTGTCCTGCATCTGTACACAATAACTTTTTGCCATATACAGGTGCGGCAAGACGAATTTATTATTGCTGATTTGAAAACATTTTTCAAAATGGTACCGTGCGCTGTCCGGTTTGCCGCCGAGATTTTTTGGTGTGGTTGCCAGGATCGTAGCGAAATAGAGATGGGCGCTGCCGTAGAAATACGTCTCATCGTTCTTCAGCACGAATTCCATCATTGCGTTCACTTTCGGCAGATCGCCAAGCACCGCTGGGTCTGAGATGCTGACGTTAATCAGATTTCCCCACGCATTCGCCGTCCAGAAGATCATCGGTACATCCTCTTTCCCGAATTGATCCAGGCTCTTTTTGAATACTGCCTGATCCTCATCGAATGCCTTGGCGAATTGTTTGTTCTTTTTCAATGATCTCAGTCCGTAATCACGCGCGCGGGCATACAGCACTTTCGCACGTTCAACATCAACATCTTCAACAAAACCAAGCGTATATCCGGTATATCCTTCAGTCAGCAGGAAAGCCAAATGATCGTCATCTTTTTCTTTCGCTCGATAGAGCGCTTCCAGCAGCGTCAGATTTCCCGGTATCGCTTTTTCGGCAAAATCGAGATCAGATTCTTCAAAGATCGCTTCGAGACCGTAATCGACAATGTTTGTCGTTGCATTCACGGCAACGGTATTCACAACGCCGCAGGACCAGTGAACGAATGAAAACAGCAACAGTAGAAGGGCGTAGTGTGGTTTCATAGTGTATGAAAATAAAAAAATGTTGTCCTATATCCAAGATAGAAGATACGCCTGAAAATGAAAAAAACTTAAGGTTTTTCGATCAATCGCGGAGAAGAAGACTTGCTTCCTTATTTCTAATCGGGTACTTTTACCTGAAGATTGCATTGAAAGGATTCTGAGTGAAATTTTTCATCTCCCCTGCTGTCATTGTCTTGATCATCTGTACATACTCTTCTGCTCAAACGTCGACCCTCCGTTCGGGTCCGATGGTCGGTTACGGACAAATGTCGGAAGTAATGCTCTGGGTACAGACAACAAAGCCCGCAACAGTACAGTATCTATATTGGGATGTTGCAGAACCGAACACAAGAACAAAAAGCCGGAGCGTCACAACTTTAGAAGAACAGGCGTTCATCGCGAAGACGGTCATTGCAGGATTGCTGCCGGGAAAAAAATTCGAATATGAACTGCTGATTGACGGGAAACCGGTCAAACGAAATTATCCGCTTCGCTTTCAAACGCAGCCGTACTGGCAGTGGCGAACCGATCCGTCGGATTTTACTGTTGCTTTTGGTTCCTGCGCATACATTAACGAAACGGGTTATGATCGTCCCGGCAGACTGTATGGCGGAGAATTTCAGATTTTTACTACGATTGCATCAAAACAACCCGACATGTTTATCTGGGGAGGCGATAACACCTATTTTCGCGAGCGGGATTGGGATACGCGTTCAGGTCTGATCCACCGCAACGAATATACACGAGCACTTCCGGAGATGCAGCCGTTGCTGGGTGCAACACATAATTATGCATTGTGGGACGATCATGATTACGGTCCGAACGATGCCGACCGCTCCTATCGCCTCAGAGAAACATCGTTGGATATTTTCAAATTATTCTGGGCAAATCAAACCTACGGCACCGCTGAAACACCCGGTATCTTCGGACGATTCACCTGGAATGATGTTGAATTTTTCTTGCTGGACGACCGGTACCACCGCTCACCGAATGAAGCGCCGAATGACAGTAACAAAACGATGTTCGGGAAAGGGCAGCTGCAATGGTTGAAAGACGCACTCTCCAATAGCAAAGGAAATTCCTTTGTATCGTTCCGTGTGATCGTCAATGGAAATCAAATGTTGAACCCCAACGGTGAATACAATGAATCGCTGACACAATGTACCACTGAACATGACGATCTGATACGTTATATTAAACAAAATAAAATTCCAGGAATTATCTTTCTCACCGGCGACCGGCACTTCACAGAAATGATCGTGCTGAATGATTCAGCATTTTATCCTTTGTATGATTATACCAGTTCCGCATTGACCTCAGGAATGAATACCTTGAAGAACATGGACGGAAGTCCAACCGCAGAATTCTACAATCCACTGCGGGTGGAAGGAACGCTGGTGTGCGATAAACATAATTTCGGAATGCTGAGATTCAGCGGTAAGCTGAGAGACCGCGCCGTTATATTGGAATGTTACGATGTAACCGGCATGCTTCGCTGGTCAAAAGAGATCAAAGCAAGCGACCTGCGCGTAAAATAGCTACATCCAAAAGAAGTCCGCCTATGAAAGAACATAAAGCAAAAATCCTTGTCATCGAAGATGAAAAGAAAATTTCCGCACTGATCCGTAAAGGATTGGAAGAAGAGAAATATTCCGTCGATGATGCATTCGACGGCGAGAAAGGTGAACAGCTGGCAGCAAAGCAGCATTACGATCTCATCCTTCTGGATATCATGTTGCCGAAGAAGGACGGTATTCAAGTGCTGGACGCGTTGCGGTCTGCCAATATCGATACGCCGGTGCTGATGCTGACGGCAAAAGGGACGGTGGAAGACCGGGTGAAAGGTTTAGATACCGGTGCGGATGATTATCTCGTAAAACCGTTCGCCATCACAGAATTGCTCGCCCGTGTCCGTTCACTCCTGCGGCGGAAAAAGGGGGCGGAAAAATCGGCAACCACATTGACGATCGCTGATCTGACACTCGACCTAGTTGCCCGCAAGGTGATCCGCGGCGGAAAAATAATTGACCTGACGTCCAAGGAATTCTCGCTGTTGGAATATTTTATCCGGAATAAGAACAAGACGCTCAATCGCAGTACTATCACAGAGCATATCTGGAATTATAACTTCGACACCGGCACAAACATCATCGACGTTTATATTAATCACCTGCGCACGAAAATCGACGGCGGATTCCCGAACAAACTGCTCCACACGATCCGCGGCGTCGGCTATGTCCTGAAGGACCAAAAAAGCGCATGAAGAAGCTTCGTCGCTCCATCCGATTTAAACTAACGCTGTACTACTCCCTTATTGTGAGCGGGACTCTGCTTGGATTCGCAGTGGTAGCATATTACTTCACTGAACAGAACCTGCTCTCCAGCCTTGACCGTTCGCTGTACAATGAAGTGGTCTGGCTGAAAAATTTTATCGAACCGCGCGCCAATAAAGTGAAGTTGAAACGGCAAAGGATCAAACCGAAACAACAGACAGCAAATGAAACACGTATTGAAACCGAGCAAATCCGCAGATCCGATGAAGTCGAGATTAAAAGCGTCGATTCAGTTGATGTGGAATTCGATGCCATCTGGAATCAGATCTACGAACACACGCTGCTGACTCCGAAAAAACAGATCATTCAGATCAAAGACCGCAACGGCGATCTTCTCTACAAATCAGGTTTGGGAAAGGAAGAGATCGCCTTCGATGATGTCCCTCAGGATATCACTAAACTAGTTACCATCTGGAACACACAGGGACAGCCGCTCCGATTAGCAGTCAGCCAGGACAGAACGATGAAGGTCTATGTCGCGTATCCAATCTCGGAAATCAACGAGGTGCTGGGAAATCTGTTTTCCATCTTCATTTTTTTGATCCCAGTCGCCATTGTTGTGTCTGTTGCCGGAGGATGGTTTCTCGCTTCCCGCTCCTTCAAGCCGGTGGACGATATAGCACGCACCGCACGTGCGATCACAGCTCATAATCTGGACCAGCGCATTCAATCGACAGGGATTGATGATGAATTGGGAAGACTGATCGCGACCTTTAACGAGATGATCAGCCGCCTACAATTGTCCTTCACTCAGATCCAGCAATTCTCCAGCGATGCCTCCCACGAACTGCGTACGCCGCTTACCATCATGCGGGGAGAATTGGAACTGGCGCTCCGAACAAAAAAATATTCTTCCGAAGAATACCGAAAGATTCTCTCCAGCGCACTCGAAGAGACGATCCACATGAGCGCGATCATCGAGAATCTGCTCACCCTGGCAAAGGCAGACCGGGAATTCACCCATCTCAAGACGGACGATGTCTGGCTTCGACCGATCATCCAGGAGCTGTTCGAAGATAGCGAAATGCTGGCAGAACGGAAGCATATCAATGTACACATGGGAACGCTGGATGATGCATTGATCGTTGGTGACGCTGTCCGGTTGCGGCAGCTCTTTTTGAACCTGATCGATAATGCCATAAAATACACGTCTGAAAACGGTTCCGTGGAGATCTCCCTGCTCCGTGAACAGCGGACTGCAAAAATCCGCATCAAAGATACTGGACTGGGCATTCCCGTCGAAGAACTTTCAAAAATCTTCGATCGTTTCTATCGCGTAGACAAGGCACGCTCCCGAGAACTCGGCGGCAGCGGGTTGGGATTGTCCATCGCAAAGTGGATCGCCGAGATCCATGGCGGTACCATCTCCGTTGAAAGCGAAGTGAATGCAGGTTCAATATTCATGGTGACATTGCCGCTGAAACCGCAATCCCCACAGTTGGAAATCTTTAACTAAATTCTCCCCTTGATTGCATCTTGCAATGTGATTGACTATTTTTTTCGGTCGCAGACACAACATGCTACAAACATCAATGCAGGAGAACCGAATGTCATCGGAACAACAAAAGAGCACCCTTGCCCGCCGCTTAACGCTTACGAACGCCATTATGGTCGTCATCGGTTCTGTAATCGGTTCCGGAATTTTTCTTACGCCGCAGAATGTCGCAGCGAATGTCGATGTGCCGGGATTGATGATCGGTGTGTGGATATTGACGGGACTCCTGACACTTGCCGGGGCTTTGACAAATGCAGAGGTAGCCAGTTTGATCCCGGAAGCAGGGGGACAATATGTGTTCTTTCGCGTTACGTTCGGTCAATTAACAGCATTTTTATACGGATGGACAACCTTCATCGTCTATCAGACCGGATCGATCGCTGCGATCGCTGTAGCGTTTGCAAAGTATCTTGGGTACTTCGTTAACCTGCCGCATTTCGGGCCGGAGTTCGAAGCATGGCAGTTGCCGCTTGTTGGCAATATCCAGCCATTAAAAGATATCGGCGTGACTATAGTGGCTATCCTTGCGATCATCACAGTAACAATGATCAACTACGTTGGCGTGCAGTTCGGGGGAATGATCCAAAATATTTTTACCGTACTGAAAGTGATTGCCATCGGCGCTATTATCGTTCTGGCCTTCGGGTCGGGAAAAGGAAGTTTCGATAATTTCTTTCCGTTGTGGGGAATGCCCTCATCCGGCTCGCTGCTTGCCGCGGTTGGCGTAGCAATGATCGCAACACTTTGGTCGTATGATGGATGGAATTCACTCACCTATCTTGCCGGCGAGGTCGTCGAACCGCAAAAGAACATTCCCAGAGCACTCATCATCGGAACACTTGCGGTCATCCTGATCTATGTCACCACCAATCTGGCATATTTATACATTCTGCCAATTGGACAGATTGCGCAGTCTAAACTGGTCGCAGCGGATGTGATGAACGCGATTTTCTCCGGCTGGGGCGGCGCGATTATCTCTGCTATGGTGATGATCTCAACATTCGGTACAGTCAATGCTACATCCATGACAACTGCTCGTGTTTTTTATGCAATGGCAAAGGACAAGATGTTCTTTAATAATATGGCAGAGGTGCATCCGAAATTCCGCACACCGGCAAAATCACTCGTTATCCAAGGAACGTGGGCATCTATCTTGTGTTTAACGGGAACATACGATCAGATCTTTACCTATGTCATCTTTGCAGGCTGGATCTTTTATGCACTCGGTGGGCTTGCTGTATTCATCCTGCGCAGCAAGCAACCTCACGCTGAGCGGGCGTACAAAGTCCCATTCTACCCCGTCATTCCGGTAGTTTTTATTATCGTTGCAACATGGTTCGTGTATAATACTGTTGTTGAACAGACTGCTGATTCCATGGTGGGATTATTGCTTGTTGCGGCAGGAATTCCGTTCTATCTCTACTGGCAGAAACAAATGACCAAGGCATGATCGTTGTAAAGAGTGGTACAAAAAAAGACCGTCCCAATGTGATCGAGACGGTCTTTGTATTTTTGTTAAAGCCTGTCGTCAGAAGTCTCCGCCGAGAGAGAAATAATATTTCGGAACGGAGAAGGAACTTCCTGAATACGACCATGCAACATCAATCTTCAGCGGAAGGCCGAACAGGAACATACGCACTCCAAACCCGGTGCCGATCAACAGATCTTGTGTGATAGTATTGCCTTGCGAGTCGTTCCCGAATGCACGGTAGAGTTTTTCCTTTGTCCACGACGATCCAATATCGAGGAATGTTGCGCCGGTAATATTACCCAGGGAAATCGGTAATCCGCCAGTGACAAGATATTGGATGAATGGATACCGCAATTCATAATTCATTAATGCAAACTTCGTCCCGTTCCTCACATTATAGTTGAAACCACGCATCGGCAGCGCCGGCGTCAGGAATGCATAGTCTTCGATGTTCACGATCGGGATTCCTCCATTTTCAAACTCACGGTTGATCCATCCGTCCGTTCCACCAATAAAGAACTGCTGTGCATTTTTTCCGACACTCACACCGCCGGAATACCGCATCACAAAAGAATAGGTCCGCCAGAATTTGAAATATTGCCGGTAATCAGCCGTGTATGTTTGAAAATCGAGGGAGTTGCTGCCGATTTTAGGACTGATCATTGCGTTGATGTTATAGCGCGATCCATTATTCGGGGAGGTATATCCCCATAATGTATTGTCATGGACAAAACCGACAGACGGAATGACCAATTCACGCCGCTGGTTTGGCGCTCCTGCATATTCCAGATTTTCTCGCAGCAAATTCATCCACGAAACGCCGAATTCCAGCCGGTTGTATCGATCAAGCGGCATCGATGCAGATCCTGTAATACCATAAGTACGGAATCTGTTTAATGTCACACCGTAATATGGATCATCCAGGTACAGGAATCGGGCGCTATGATAGCCCTGAATGCCGTAATCGATCAGTTGCGGCAGATAAAAATATGCCAGAACATAGTCACTGTTCTTCAGGTCGAGCAGCAAATTCGTCAAGAAAAAGATCTGATGATCCCCCAACATATCGCTAAATGCCATCATCGTTGTCCCCTGCACGCCGTAGAATGTGCTAAAGGCAGCATTGCCGTAAACGATGTCCGGAGAAAAGTTCAATTTATATTTGTTGACGATGAAA
Source organism: Bacteroidota bacterium (assembly GCA_041665225.1). Lineage (GTDB taxonomy): Bacteria > Bacteroidota > Ignavibacteria > UBA10030 > UBA8401 > UBA8401. Next base: position 19,434 of record JBAYJG010000003.1, on the reverse strand, counting down.
TTGCTGTCCTCATCAAGATTGCCGGAAACAGCAACTGATTTTGTGTTCAGCATCGGAATATAATCCGTCTCTTTTGCCTTCTCCGCTTCATCGATAAAAACATAATTGTTGAAATCGATCCGAACATTTTCTCCATAAACGCTTGTCGTATCCTTCACCTGTTCCTGCACTACTGCAGTTTTCACCGTATCGACCGGTTTTGCAGCGGCACGGTATTTCCGCTTATGATATTCTGTCAATTCCAGTTTGTCAGTATCCAATTTTTTTTCAAATGGAGTTTTCAACAGGAAGATATCGAATCCAGCTTCGTTCAATGCAGAAAATGCCAGCTTATTCCCATCATTTGAGAGGGATAACTGATACACACCGGTGATCGCGTTGGTGATCGGTCGGTCGGCATTGGTCGCCAGCGTCCGTTCATAGACATTGCCGTTGCCGTTCCGGTCTGAAACATACAATAATTTTGTGCCATCAGGCGAAACGACCGGTGATGTTTCATCGCTTCCTTCATCTGTTGTAATGCGTTTCATCATTCCGCTGGCAACATCGTACGAGTAAAGATCCAACTGCCTGAAATCGAAACGTGCCATTCTGAACGATGCGGGAAGCATATTCCGCGACACATTGTCCCGCCGGTCCGAAACAAAGTAGATAGTTTTTCCATCCGGCGACCAGACCGGTTCGGAATCCGAGAACTGGTCGTCGGTAAGGTTTTTCAATTCCTTGGTGTTCAGATTATAGACATAAATATCGGATTGGTATGCTGTGTTGCCAACGAACACCAACTCATCTCCCTGGTGAGACCAATCCACAGAAAAAATCCCTTCGAGAGGCACTTCGATCTTCTCTTCACCGCCGCTGGCGACATCGATTATATAGATTGCATCCCGTTCACCGCTTTTTGCGGAGAGTGCAAGTTTTTTCCCGTCCGGAGACCAGCACATTCCCGGAGTCAGCAGATGCAGTTCCTCAAAATTTTTTGTCCGTTGTCCATCGACAATCTTCGTAACCTTATTATCGATGGTGGACATAACATATACATCGAAATAATCTTCCCGATCCGAAATGAATGCGACCTTATCCCCTTGCGGAGAGATGGCGGGACTCGTATTGTAGAAATTATTCTCCTTCACATGGTTTGTCAGCCGCGTCGCGAAATCTGCCGGCTCTTCCCGTTTTGCAATATCGGGCCAGTACAGCACTTTTTGTTCTTTCTGCCATCGTTCGGATAACTCTTCTACGCTTAAACCGATGGCGCTTTTGAAACCAGCATCCACATTCCGCAGACTTTTAATGCGATGAAGGATTTCCGCGACCTTTTGTTCACCGTACTTATTCGCGATATAATAGAAGACGGATTGACCGCCGCGGTAGGCAAAATAGCCGCTCAGGTATTCGATTGGCGGAAGATAGGTATGGATCGCTGCATCTCTCATGAACATGTCGGAATTCGTGTCCCATCGGAGCGCTTCGTATTCCGCAAATCCTTCGCTGATCCACATCGGCAATTGGATGCGGATGTTATTGGAAATGATTGACTGGATCGATCCGCCATAAAACATATCGTTCATCACGGCATGCACCAGTTCATGATGGATCACATGGCGAAACTGGCGATAACTTCCTTCGAACGGCAGAACAACGCGGTTCTTGAACAGTTCCGTAACTCCCCCAATCCCTTCATCCAAATATTCACTGACGACATTGGTCTGCTGAAAATCGTTGTGCGAATTATAGACCATGATTGCAACACGGTTGTTCAACTGATACCGCATTGTTTTGCTGATGGAAGTATATGCAGACTCGGCGGCAAACGCTGTAAAATTGGCGATTGCCGCTCCTCCGTCATAGAAATAAATATCAAAATGGCTTGTTTGAATGAAGGACCAGTTGAACGGTTTGTACTGTACCTTATTCTTGCCGAACCCCCCTTCCTGTGCAAACGCGATGGACAGGCAACAAACGATCGCCACAGCAAACTTTCTCATAGCATCCTCAAAAAAATCCTTGTGTTTATACGACATCTCTGTGTTCGTCTTAATTCCGTTTTCTCTTATGCTTTTTCCCTTTGCCTTCTTCTTTAATATCTGTTTCAGCAAGGACAAAATCAATCTGGCGTCGCTCCGGTGTGACCTTCGCGACCTTGACAATTATCGAATCACCGAGACGCAGACGTTTCTTCTTCCGTTCTCCGACCAGAGCATATTGTTTTTCATCAAATACATAGTAATCATCATCCAGATCCCGCACATTCAGCAGGCCCTCTACCAGGATGTCTTTGATCTCCACGAAGACGCCGTATTGAATAACGCCGGAAATGATCCCTTCAAATTCCATTCCAATATGCTGCCGCATATATTCCACTTGCATCACTTTTACGGAATCCCGTTCCGCTTCGGCGGCAACCTTTTCCCGCTCCGAACAGTGCTTGCACATTGCCGGAAGTTCTTTCCGCATGGATTGCTTCCGCTTGTCGCTCATCCCGTTCGCATAATCCCACAGCAGCCGATGCACCAGCAGATCAGGATACCGGCGGATGGGAGAAGTAAAATGCGCATAGTGATCGAACGCCAAACCGAAATGGCCGATATTGTCTGCAGAATAAACAGCCTTGGCCATGCTTCGTAAAGCGACTTCATTGATCAGATTTTCCTCTTTCGTCCCCTCAACATCCATTAGCAACTGCTGCAGGTCTTTTGACGATGAAGATTGTGAGATGTTTAATTTATACCCGAATTTCCTCACAAATTCTTCCAGGGTGCGTAATTTTTCTTTATCCGGCAGATCGTGTATTCTATAGACGAACGGCGACACTTCGCCGTTCTGTTCCAGCGTGGAAATATGTGTCGCCACCGTCTGATTTGCGAGCAGCATACATTCCTCTACCAGTTGATGGCTCTTCAGCCGTTTCTTAATGTAGATGTCGGACGGTTTTCCTTTCTCATCGTACGTAAATCGCGCTTCAGGAGAATCGAAATCAATGCTCCCATTCTTCATCCGTTTTTTTCGAAGGGTCTTCGCCACTGACCAGAGATCGGTTAATTCGCCGACGTATTCTCCTTTGTGTGAATCTAAGATCGTTTCTGCTTCTTCATAGGTGTACCGCCGCTTGGAATTGATCACACTTCTGGCAAATTCATATTTCCGGACTCTCCCTTTTTCCGTCACGCTCATAAATACCGAGTATGTTAATCTGTCCCGATGCGGGACAAGACTACAGATATCATTCGAGAGTTTTTCTGGCAGCATCGGAATCACTTGATTCGCAAGATAGACGCTCGTCGCCCGTGCAAACGCTTCCTGATCGATGATGCCTCCTTCCGTCACATACGCGCTGACATCAGCAATATGAACGCCGATACGGTAGGAGCCTCCTTCCAGTTTTTCGATAGACAGAGCATCATCAAAATCTTTCGCATCATGCGGATCAATTGTGAAGATTACGGCATTCCGCAGATCGAGCCGCTTGCGGATCTCTTCTGCCGGAATCTCTGACGGTATGGATGCTGCGGCTTGTTCCACTTCTTTGGGGAACGTGGTCGGCAGCCGATAGGCTTGGATCACTGAACGCAGTTCCACAAACGGATCCCCGGCGGCTCCCAATGTTTTGATGATCTTCCCTTCGGGGTTTTTATACGCATCGTCCCATTCCAGCAATTCTACAAGCACTTTGTCCCCGGATTCGGCGCCGTTCAGATCTTCCGGTGCAATGTAAAAATCCCGGTGCACTGTGGGATCATCCGGAAGGACAAAATAGAAATTCTTGCTTCGCTGCAACGTACCGCCGAATTCCGTGTGCGCACGGGAAAGAACACTTAGCACCTCTCCTTCATTCCGTTCAGCATCCGTCCTCTTTCCTTTCTTGGAGACAAAAACGGCACATTCTACGGTATCACCGTTAAACGCAGTTCCGAGTGATTGTTTATCGATCACCACTTCTCCGCGGTTCGTTGTTACGACACCATTGCCGCGTTTATCCACCTTCAGCACGCCGCGAATTCGATTCGACGTTGCCGGAATATGGTATCCCTGTTTCTTCGTCCATTGCAATTCGCCTGCATCAACCATCGTGTGAAGAACTTCCCGCAGGAATTGGAAATCTTGTTCACTCGTAATTTTCAGGCGACGGCGCAATTGGCGGGATTTGAATCCCTCTCTGCTGTGTTTGGATAAATAAGCGAGAATTTGTTCGTGAAGCTGGTCTGTTTTCATGGCATTGGTTAGAAAGTAAAACGGTAAAAGAGGCGCGCACCGAGAATATTCTTTGCTTGAATGGATGTGTAGTCGGCATTTTCAGTCTTCTTTTCCACCTCAAAAATAAAATTCCTATTCTGTTTTCCCAGTACAGGCACTTGAACGCTGACATTGGTATTGCTGACATCCGTGAAAACTCTGCCGCCGATATTGATCACCGCATCGGACACTTCCAGCACGGTGTTGATGTCGGTTTCCGTGGTAACGTTCCGGACCTCGACGCGTTTTACATACGGGATATTATTCTTCGTGATAAAATCGTTCACCAGTCCCGATAAAAGACTATTGATAAAAGTACCGCCGATTGCTTCAGTGAGCTGCGAACCGAGCCGGTTGCGGTCGTACGTGGAAAGTTCTTCCCGGAATTGACCCGGCTTATTCTGCGAAGAGGTGAGCAGGAATGCGATCGCATCGTTTTCAACGTCTCCCACTCTCGGTATCTCCCTACCGTTATCGTCAATTTTTGCGAGACCGATCTTAATCTTCGGGCTGAGACGGGTCCCCGTGATCTCCAACGAGACCACTACCTTTTCTTCTTTTATTTCATTGGGATCCACAAGATGGGTTCCTTCGTACTTTGCAAGGATGTTCAATTGAGGATTCTGCGGATCACCGATGAATGTCAACGATCCAGTCGCTTTGAACTCTTTATAGAATTTATAGTTCGATCCATCACCCACATTAATCGTCCCGGTCAATTGCTGGGTGGTCTCATCTTTTTTCAAAGCCATTTTACCATTCAATTCGGCAAAGAGTTCTTCGTACGCACCGGCATTGGCGTTGAAGATCATTTGCACACGCACATTCCCGCGCGTTTCGATCGTCAGTTCATATCCAAAGCCATCCAGGAACGTCCGTTCAGTCTTTTTGGAAGATGGTGCCGGTATCAAAACCTGAAGTATGTTATTCACTGCTGTCGTATCGATTGTCCGTTTCGTTGTATCATCAACAAACAAGATATCATCAAATCGCGCGGCAGCCAAAGAAACAGCTTGTTGTGTCGGTGGAAACGTCAAGAATGCATCCTGAACAATAATATCTCCAATGATACGCGACCGTTCGAATGTTCCTTCAAAATGCAATCCTTTTGGACCTGTCTGTCCGACAAGCCTCCCGAAGAACGACTGGTTGGCAGCACGTGAGCGGTCCTGTAGCACAAGAAGCTCGCCGTTTGCAGTCAAATGGTATTCCGCAGGAGCAAATCCCTTTAATTGAATATAACCGCCAATATCAACCCGACCTTCAGTATAATCATCCTCCAAATTGGAGATCGCAAACTGCGGGAAAAATATCTTTTGACTGTCCAAAGCAATTGTTCCGCCGACTCGGTATGTGATCCCATTCATTTCCAGTCGAAATGATCCACTGTCCAATTGTAATGTACCGACCTGGATGGGATTCACCAGTGAACCTTTCACATCGACTGAACCGCTGATCCTTCCTGCCATTTGGTCGATTTCTGGAACAAATACATCGAAAATCGACGATGACAAATTTCCTGCTGTTATTTGAACATCCATTCCGTCCAGATTCACCCGATCATCAACCGCAGTAAATCGCAGATCAATCGGAACAACTCCTTCGAGGTTGAATTGCTGGGCAGCCGGGGAAGATGAAGTGTCATTCATTTCGATCTTAATGCCAGCCCTCTTTTTTGAATAGGTCAACGCTGCATTCAGATCGCCAAAATTGCTGTTACGGTAAGAAATATCCTTTCCTTCTAATTGGGCGATGATAGTAGGATTCTCGGCAGTTCCGGCAATGGTTGCAGACATGTCAATCGTTCCACCAAGCGCTAGTGCCTGCTGCCTGAATGATTGGGAAGTGTTTACAAAGAAGATATCTGAAAGATCAAAGCTCTTAACAGTAGCGTCTGCCAAGATGGCACCGTTAAAACCATAATTCCCTTTCACAAAGATTTCCTCATCTCTGCGGATAAACGACGAAGAGTCGATGTGAATGCCATGGGACGAAATGGTGGTGACAAACGGTGCTGCAGAACGGAGATCGATTCCTTGGTATTTTGCGTATAGATTAGAAAATGTAATTTTGTCAAATAATGGTGTAACACCGATCGATCCCTCTGCAGAGAACCCAACTGTGGTGTCAACATCCGATGCAATCGAAAATATCCCCTGTTGTTTGGCAAAATCAAAATCGAGACTCGCAAACCGGAGTGCGGTCTTATTAATGCCAATTTCATCACTGGTGAATTTGATGTTCATCGACAATGAATCATTCCGTGGTACAGCCCGAGACGGGTCGATTTTTTGAATACTATAATTCAGCTTGACCTTTTTGAAATGCAGGGGAACTGAAGGATCATCATACGAACCGCGGTTTAGGGCAATGGTACCAGATGAAGAAACACCGACAGTATCGCTGTTCATAGATCCCTGTGCAGTTCCGATCAGTTCAAGCCTCGGAAAATCGAAGAAAACAGAAACGGGTCGTAGATTTTTCAATGTCAAATCATAGACGATCGAGCTGGGATGAAGCGGTGGAGAACCATCTGACGCTGTAGAATCCTCTCGTCCGATATATGTCGAATCAACAATCTTTCGCTGATAATCGTACAGTGAGCCAAGGCCGGTCAGGTGCGCCTGGATTCCTTTCACCATATCCGCAAATGTGAATTTCCCCTGGATAGTGCCATCAACAACAGGCGAACGGACAACGATATGGTCATTATTCAATGTATCCTTCAGCCATTGCATCACTATCTGCGCACTGTCGAAAGACATACCTTTGAAATTCGAAGCTGCAAAATCGATTTTTGTATCGGACGGATTATCGAACAGCGTTAAGCCTTTACCGAACCGTTCGATATCGAATGAAAGATCGGATTGGAAATAGTCGCTATTCAATATAGGAGCAAGATTAAGTCCGTGGACCGATGCGGAGAGTTGATACAACGGTGTTTCGTGGTTCTGAAAATCGACAAATGCTTTTCCCGAAATATTCCCGTCGGGGGAATGGACGGATATTTCTGTCTGGATCTTTTGTTCTTTTGCTGAAATCCCCACCTTTGCCGTATTCAATGTGATATTCCTGAACATTGACGAATCGATTTCAATCGTTGCTTCGGAATTCAGTGTCGCCAGCGATGTCCCCTCTCCTTCAACAAATATCCGTGTGTTCAGCTTCGAAAGGAAATCGTTTGAAGCAAAGACTTTTTCAAGCTTTACGTCGTTACCAGCGAGTATTCCTTTATAGTGAATATTCTCTTCGGTGATCACCATTTGCCCGTCTACGGTCACTGTTCCTGCCGCCGATTTCACTTTGGAGATGGCAAGAAAATCGAGCGGTTTTCCTACGAATTGGAAATCGAGCGTCAGCACACCAAGTTGAGCATAATCCGGAATACCGAAATACGGCATCAACGCCGGTACATCGGGAGGATTGATAGTACTATTGGTTGAAACGATGTTGAGACGCAGTTCCTTCGGATTATAAAGGTTAGAAACGGTGCCGGAGAGAGAAACTAGCGATTTCCCGAATGTTGCATTCAACTTGCGTACAGACAGATTTTCGAAGTTTCCATCCATGTCGCCGTCGAAATAGACATTTCCTTTCAAAAAATCGAGCGAAGGGAGAAAAACTTGGATATCTTTTGACACGATATTGGACGGACCGATGTTCAGCGATACCTGAGCTGTTCTCAATTCGACGACATTTTTGATAGAAAACGCATCAATTCCACTCATCTGTGCGGAACATTCAATCCTGGATGAAGGCGTTTCTATGACAAGATTTTTTATAGCGCTTTTTTCTTTTGTTCGTGATACGCTGGCAGAGAGTTTTGTCAGTATGAATTTTTCTTTTGGAGAAATAAACGAAAGTTTATTAATATCAACAGACAATTCACGCGCTGAATACATGCCATCGGCATCGATATTTACTTTTTCCAAGTCGATATTATAGTAATTGATGTTCCGATGACCGCTTCGATCAAACAGTAGCGAATCATACGCTCCGGTGGAATCTGTGATGTGCACCTGAGCGTTGACAATCCGTAGGCTTCCTGCAGTGACAACGAGCGCCGATTCTGCAGTATCCGGCGGTGTCGTTGATAATGAGAGACGGTCCACATTCCATTCTCCGTTTTTCCAGCGGATAAGATTGACGGAAGGATTCTCAATCGTCAGCGAATCGACGGTGATTTTGTCCTTCAATATATCCAGCAAATCGTACCGCACAGACAACTTTCCGGATTCCACGAACGGAGCTCCGTCCACATACATCATCACTGTATCGACTGTGAATCCGGTAAAGAGATTGCCGTTGATCTCGCCGATATAGATGTTTGCGTTCACTTCTTTTTCCAGGAAATTGTAGAGTGTCGATCGCAGCGTAGCGCGGAACATCGGAGTCTGCGTGAACAACCCAAGTCCGCCCAGAACGAGAAGGAATGATGCCGTGGAATAGAGGAATATTTTTGAAACTTTTTTCGTCATTAATTATTTTGTGCCAAACCTGCTCACAATGGTCTCGACAATGCCGGACGTGGAGCGATCAGGGATGAATTCGATCGTTTGCACAGAACCGCCGGCGCGTTCTACGACTTCTCTCCCTACGATCGTATCGATCGTATAATCTGCACCTTTCACCAGCACATCGGGAACCAGTGCAGTAATGATATTGAGAGGTGTATCTTCTTCAAACAGGCATACAGCATCGACGCTCATCAGTTGGGAGAGGACATACGCTCTGTCATTTTGTAACACAATAGGACGAAGAGCACCTTTGATTCTCTGTACGGATGCATCCGAATTCATTCCGACGATCAGCACATCACCGAGCGCTTTGGCCTTGGCAAGATACTCTACATGCCCCCGATGAAGGATATCGAACACTCCGTTTGTGAAAACGACCTTTTTCTTCTGTTCTTTCCATTTATTCCGCTGGATGATCAGTTCCTGCTGAGTATAGACTTGTCCCATAGATGTCAATGTTCCAGTACTGTAGTTCGTAACAACAGCGGATCGATTGGAATGATGCCGACCTCCCCGCAAACGATGCCGCCGGCATAATTTGCCAATGCCGCTGCTTCTGCAACCGACGCTCCCGATGCAAGCATTGCCGTCAATGTGGCAATGACAGTATCCCCTGCCCCCGAAACATCAGCCACTTTGCGGGCTTTGGTAGGAATGTGAGAAACGCTCCCGTTCTTTTCAAACAAACTCATCCCTTTTTCACTTCGTGTCAGCAGGATATTTTCCGCTTTCAACCGGCTCAGAAGTTCTTTCCCTGCCACAAGAACATCTTCTTCTGTTTTCAAAGATTTCCCGAAAGCATCTTCGGTTTCTTTCTTGTTTGGCTTAAAAACGGTTGCATCGGTATATTCAAAAAAATTGTTAAATTTCGGATCAACGGTGATGATCTTCTTATGTTTCCTTGCAAGTGCTATGATCCGATGGATTAATTCCGAGACAATCACTCCCTTGTTGTAATCCTGAATGATCACCGCATCCAGCATATCGATATTTTTTTCCAGAGCAATGTAGATCTTTTCTTGAACAGCACTGCTGACATCCCGCTTTTCTTCATGATCGATCCGAACGACATGCTGGTGATGCGCAATCACGCGCGTCTTGACCGTCGTAGGGCGGGATTCGTCGGTGATGATACCTTCGAATGAAGTCCGTTGCTGCTCGAGAATCGATCGGAATTCTTTTCCGCCGGCATCGTTCCCAACCACTCCGACGAGAAATGCTGTTCCCCCCAACGATGTAATATTGATCGCTACATTCGCAGCTCCTCCGAGGCGGGTAGACTCATTTTCGACCTCAACAACGGGAACTGGTGCCTCTGGAGAAATTCTATGAACTGTACCCCAAATATATCTGTCAATCATCACATCGCCGACAATGGCAATGCGTTTTGATTGAACATTGGAGAGTAATGTTTCTATTCGCTGTTGTGAGAACGTTACCATCGGTACCGGAAGTCTATGAATGTTTTTTGCAGTTATAACAAGAATATAGCCAATAAACGAGCGACATTCAATTTAGACGGAAAGAAAAAGCCTCGTTTTCCCTTTATTTTTCAGTGTTTTTTAAATGACGAAGACAAAGGCGGGGAAAATTATGCCGGAAGAAAATAGAACACTAACGCAAAAATAATATACACGGAAACCAATTGAACTCCTTCCAGCCAATTACTTTCACCATCGCTGGCAATCTGTTCGGTGATCAATGCGGAAAGAGCGATCGCCACAATTTCAATCGGAGTGAATACAAGGTCCATTGGACGGGGACCGACACCATAACTTGCCAGCACAAGCATTGGCGCAACAAACAGGGCAACCTGTACACTGCTGCCAACAGCGATACCCAAACTTAAATCCATTCTGTTCTTCAATGAAACAAGGACCGCCGTGCTATGCTCTGCAGCGTTACCAATAATTGCCACAACAATAACGCCGACAAAAACGCTGGTCATACCCATTGCTTCTGCCGCATTTGCCACCGATGCTACAAGGATCTCGCTCATCCAGGCAATAAAAATGGTCGAAACGGCGAGAACGGAGATTGACCGGCTGAGACTCCATTCTGGATGTTGTTCATTATCAACTTTCGCTGCTTCGGCTGCTTCGCCGATGAACAGTTGCTTATGTGTTTTCAATGAAAAGAGCAGGCTCAATCCATACGTAGCAATCAGTACAATGGAAATCTCCAGACTTAAGTCTGCTTCACGGTCGGAAATATTCTTTCCTCCGAAGTAATGGAAAATGGCAGGAGCGATCAGACCGATGGAAGCCAGCGTCAGCATGGTGGACAATGAACGTGCGCCCTGGGCATTGAATGTTTGTGTTTTGAATTTTATCCCGCCGGCTATCAGCGACGCACCCAGTACGAGCAGAATGTTCCCGATGATTGAACCAGTAATGGATGCTTTTACAACATCATATAACCCCGCTTGCAAAGCCATTACTGCAATAATGAGTTCCGCCGCATTACCAAATGTTGCATTCAATAGTCCGCCGATACCTTCCCCGGTCTTTTCAGCAAGATGTTCAGTCGCTTTCCCGAGCCATCCTGCAAGCGGAATAATGGAAATGCACGCGAAGAGAAAAAGCATGGTCTCAGAAAGATGAACAATATATTCACCCGCAATCGTTGCAGGAACAAAGATCAACAGCCAGTTGAGAGATGGTTTCAGAAGATACTTCATGATCAAATGGTTCGGATTGGTAAGAGGAATATACGTGTGGTCACTGTTGCAGTCGTTTCAACAATTGGATCTGTCCGGCGTGATACACATCGTGCATTGTAATCCCGGAAATCGTCTGCAGATTGTTGAATCTACTGCCGTTTGGAAATTTCGCCAGATCTGACGGCGTTAGTTTTTTCACTTCCTCCACCAGCAGTGTGTGCATTTCATCGAGCAAGTGAAGATCGCTTTTCCATGCCTTCATCGTACTTTCAACAGGACGTTTGAAAAAATTACTTCCTTGCAACGGAAATGAACCGTGTTGCCCTCCAGTCAGCCGGCGGCGGACAATGTACTTCCAGTATGCACAATGCACAACTATTTCCCAGATATTATGACGGCGGGGAGAAGGACGCCAGGACAACTGTTCGAGCGTTAAACCACGAACTGAACCCCGAAGATTCGTTCCATGCCAGGAGCGCTGACGATATGATTCCTCCAACTGTTGAATGAGTGCTGGAAGTAGGGATGGTCTTTTCATACTTGTTTTGTTGAATACAATGCCCATCGACAGGAAAACCTCTATGACAATCGTGCCGCAAGCAATGTGCAGCTGCGACACGCACTAATGGAAAACATAAACTTGATGCGTGTCATTTTGCCATCAAGCGCCCTTCAACAGCCGCAACCAAAAGATCGATATCGATTGGTTTTGTCAGGCACAGGTCGAATCCCATCCGCATTGCTGCGCGGAGAATTTTTTGATTGTGCGCATCGGTGACGAAAAAGAACGGGGTATCCTTCAGTGAAGGATGTTCCTGCACTTTGGTAAAGAATCCGAATCCGTCAAGTGTTCCGGTCGGAAAGATCGCTTCACTGATGATCAATTTGGGAAGTTGTCGCGTCATCACCTGCAGTGCATCTTCCGCCCTGCTGGCAACGACAACCTCGTAATGATGCAGTTGCAGGGCGCGCATTACCGTAACCAAAACAGTCTTATCCGGCTCTACCAACAGAATCCGTGCCTTTGGCTGTGTTCCCTTTTTTGCTTCCTGCACAACACTTTCAATCGTCAAATGTTCTTCCGGTGTGATTCCATAGCGACGGCGCATCATATCCAGCACCTGTCGTTCCATTTCCGAGATCACACCGTCCTTCCATGCAAGCCGTAAAGCATCCACGTAGGATTCGATCTTCACTTTCTTTTCGATCAGCGCATGCTCTTCCATTGTGATATGGAAGATTTCTCTCACCGACCGGAGTTCCTGTTCTTCTTCAGGAGTTACTTTCCCGTCGAACCACGCTTCCTTCATCATCTCTTCGTACATCAATAAACTGCCTCGATCTAACTGCACCGGCGATGCCTCTGCCTGCGGTTCAGGTTTCGGCTGGTTGATCGCTGATGAAAAGATTTTCTTCCCTTCCTGTTCCTGCTCCATCATCAGCTGTTCAATCCGATCCGAATACGCCTTGGCGAAATGATTTCCTGGATCAACGGAATACACTTCAGCGATCTTTTTCAATGCTTCAGGATATTCTTTTCGTGCAATCAACTGTTCCGCAGCGGAGAAATGCTGTGTGATCGTCTGCATGATCTCTTCCTGCGTGGGACCCTTTGGCAAGTGTTCTTCCGCCGGTGCGTTCTGCTTTTGAATAAGCATAATCCGCTGCTGGAAAGAACGGGCGAGCGAATGTTTCGGATCGAGCAGCAATGCCTTTCGAATCTCTTCTAGTGCACCGTTGAAATTTTTAGCCCGGACTAATTCGTCCGCAGAACGGAGGTGTTTTGATATCAGTTCACGCTGCTGATCGGTCGAAAAAACGGTAGGTTTATTTCCAAACATAATTACACTTCCCCAATAAGAAACATAGAACTGGATATAAACTATTGAAAGTCCGCAAGAAACTCAACAATAAAATATGAACGCCGCTGGAAGGCGGCGTTCAATACATCGGTAATCGTTCGGATTTGATTCGGTTTAGAAACGATAACTAACTGTAAAATTCACCAGTGTTGTTGTAATCGACTCATCCGTCCGTGACGGATTGACAAGGGTGGGAAGCGTATATTGATTTCTGAAGGAATGATAGGATCCAAAAGCTACAGCGCCGTCCAGCAGTACATTACGTTGCAGGAAGATACCGAGTCCGCCGGTAATCATCGACTGGTCGAATGCTCTGGGATCGTTTTTATACGGCGACGGCAGGAACGAATATCCTCCGCGGATTCTCACGTCGGTGGATGGAATGTCGAACTCTGCACCAATGCGGTAGCTGATGACCGACCGGAAATTTGCCTGAAACTCAGTATTCTTTTTCTCCAGAGCGGGATTATCGGTCCATTCGATTTGCGTCCAGTCCGTTTGCTCAACATCGACGGCAAGCAATAATTCCGGGATCACATACGCGGAAGCACCGAAACCAAGCGTCCATGGCGATTGGATGCCGTATTCATTATTTGCATCGTACGAATATTTTGTATTGGGAGCAGTTGCCCATGTTCCGGTATTGTCGAATACGCTCTCCCCTTCGTTTGTATAGGTTTCCTGAACTTTGATTGTCGTCGGCCCTCGAGCGATTAAACCCACCCGAAAGAAATCGGAACGATACATGAGTCCAAGCGTAATATTACTCCCGCTTAACTCGCTGGTCAAGTAACTGTCATAATAGAATTTATTAAATCGCAGATGCGCCGAATCAGCAGGGAGACCGGCAGATGAGTTCACATACATATTCCGGCTATCTTCTTCAACATAATAACGGGAATAATCATAGACACCCGAATAAACATTCAGCGAAATTCCAAAAGAGATATTTTCTTCTATGTCGATGGCACCCGCAAATGACCACAAGCCCAGATTTCCACTTTCTTTGATTTGTCCGCTTTGTTGGACATTTTTATTGATCGACGTATATCCGGTAGAATCAGTAAGTTTTACTTTGAACGGAATATCATAGTCATAATAATTGTCATATAACGAATAGATAATCGAGCTCTTATCATTGAATCCGTTAAATTTCACCGACGAACCATAATCAGCGATTCTATTGTATCCGAATGCAAATACGAGACTCCCTTGCACCGTGGGAAACGGGAACACAAAGCCCGCATTATCAATGGACGTTGCAGTTGTAGAAGAATTTTGTGTTGTAGAAAAGAATGTCGCATCATTGGACAGACCCGCACTGGAGATACCGCCGGTCATTTCAAGACGTCGCATCTGGGCAAGTCCTGCTGGATTCCATAATGACGCGCTATAGTCATCGGAAACGCCGATATATGCATTACCCATGCCGAGCGCTCGTGAACCGGAGCCTGTGCCCCGCGATGAGTACCGGAGCGCATCTTCGCTGAACTGTGCGGATGACATGCTGATGAACAAAAATGAACTAAGCAAAACATACAAAGTGTGTTTCATAATCTTCCTTGAAAATTATCTCGGCCGCTCATTTCCATCTCTGGATGAACCATCGGTTCGTGTTCTCCCAGACGGAGTGGAACCGCTTTGCCGATTCTGTCCACTATCATTTGTAGATGCAGGCGGTGGCGATGATGGTTGCTGAGTGACAATTGTTGGTGTCGTCGGTACGGATGGCTGCGAACCTCCGGCGGGAGTTTGCGGCTGTGAATAGGTCGTCGAAGTGGTTGTTTGTGGCCGATCCCTTTCCCTGTTCCCATCACGCGTTGGACCATCGGTACGGGGACGATTACCGGACGGATTATCCATTGTTGTTGTAGATCCCGGCGGTACCCACCAGGCATTTCCCGGTGTAAAAGGATTCGGCCAGTACGGATTTGGATTCGCAATCAGTATCGGTTCGCCAGCTACTGGACCTTCATCCCATTGCCGAGATGATAACTGATAACCATTATGCACGGATCGCACACCGTAATACTGAAGGTCTTCCGCACGTTCGTCAAGTTCTGCAACGGAGTGGCAGGTTGTGCAGGATTGATTGTAATTCAGCGAGTAGGAATTATCCGGCACAGATATTGTTTTTTGTCTCCGTTGAGATTGTACAAACTCCTGCGGTGTCATCAGCTGTGTATAACAACCGCTTACTGTGACGGCCGCAGCAAACATATACACTAGTAGTTGTTTTGATTTCGTATTCACGTCAGTTTCTCTTCCTTCCATTCCCGCTTGAAGTATTGCTTCCTCCTCCGCTCCGGGATGGAGGAGCTGGATCCGGAGAGGAATGACGAACAGGCGGATTATATGATGGTCGTGGGTTTTCCCGCGGACGTTGCGCTGGCCGCGCATCATCTCTTGGACGAGATTGTTTTTCGGGAGATGCTTTGACTGATTCGCCTTTTTTAGGCCGTTCATTCTTCACAGGTTGCTCATCAGTAGTTTCGTGCACCGGACGGTCAAGTGTTGGACGGTTGTTCGGCTTCACTTCTGGTTCAGGATCCTGGGACGGTCGGTCTAATACAACATTTTTCCACCACGCATCATTTCGTCCGCGCTCAGGATCTGGACTCATTACGGGTTTTTCAACAGTTGATGTGTTCCCTCCGACTGGTTGTGCAGTTCCTGGAAGAATCGTCGGATTCGAACGGGGACGATTGTCTGGAAACGGGTCCCTGGTAGAACCTCCGGTGCGAGGTCTTCCCGGCGTCACCGGGTTATTTGCATAGCCCGGTATTGGATTGTAGCTAGGATAGTACGCGACAGGAGGATAATATGGATACCACGGATCATAATATGGTGTCGGAGCATAACACCATCCATAGGGAGGATAGTACGGATAGAACGGATCATAATACCATGATGGTCGGTAATACATTCCCCAATAATAATCATTGAAATAGGAATGATAATAGGAACTAATCCAAGAAGAATACGTCGGGTAATAATATACAAATGAAATACTCATTCGCGATCGTCGATAATTATCATCAAGATAGTAATGATTATTAATGGTCGTGTTGCCATTTTCATATGATGTATCCGACTCGGTCGTATATTCTCGGTCCGGTTGTTCGGTTGTTGCTAGTTCTGTATAGCACCCCGGGAAGAATGCCACAACGGTAGCAACGACAAAAAATCTCAGCACGGATTTCATAACTCACCTCATCATTTTTCTGTATGTATAAACAATCAGAACAGGAATTTCATTCCATACTTTGCAATGCTTTATACAGTAATGTACCACAAAGCTGAGCGGTTTTCAATGTAGATGTAGAATCTGTAACGAAGGTTTAATAGAAGTGATGGTTATTGATAATGACTTCTGGTAATAGTATACGATTTTCGCTCAGAAAAATCAAAATCGTTCGTTCCTGCGAAGAAAAAACACGATTCTCAGAACGTCCGCACGTATTCAACCTTTAAAGTCCGATTAGCGAACGTCACATTTTTCTGATTTTTAACGATATTCTTCAGGTCAAATCCTAATGTTAAGCCGTTTGCAAGCGACCACCGGAGACCGGAATTCAAATAACCTTTCCCCTGACCAATAGCTCTTCCGTGACTGTCGTTGAACGCAAAATCATACTCCGCGAGCAAAGACAATTCCGGACCAAGGGATTTTTCAACGCCCATGAATACGTCCATATCCTTATCGCCGTCCTTTTTTTCCATGGACCAATTGACACCGCCGTGAAAAGAGAGGAATCCCATGAACGCATAGTTCTTGCTTGCCGCAACAAATATACCTCGTGATTTGATCGTGAACCGTTCGAGCGAATCAAGATATGTTTCTTTTCCCTGCGAATCGAACCCAAAGGCAATTGCCGGCATTGACTCACTTTCGTCGAACAGCCGGTATTTAATCATCACTCCCGGCAATTTTTGCATTGTCACTTTCGTTTTGCCAATGACACCAACGCCGCCGTATGAAATTCCAAATGTCAAACGGTCGAGCGCTCCTGCATATACTCCAAACATCAGTCCACCATCCTGAAAGAAATTCGATTCAAGCGAGAATGCACCGCGCTTCAATAAACCAGCGGTAGGTGTATCAATAACGAATCTCGGTTCGATGGTAGCGGCATCGCCTGCAGAATTTTGCGCTCCCAGTGGAAGTGTTATTGCGAACAGAATAAGAGCAATGATTATGGTTCTCATGAGATAACCTTCGTCAGTAATGAAACAGTGTACGAAATTCCTACGCCTTTTTCCATGTGGTTCCCTCTTTCGTATCCTCCAGCACAACTCCCATCGCCTTTAGATCGTCGCGGATCTTGTCGGATAATGCAAACTGTTTTGCCTTGCGGGCTTCGGCACGGGAACTGATCAGTAATTCAATTAATTGCGGCTCCAATCCTGCCGACGAGGTACCGGACGCTATCAACTGAATACCCAGCACCGTTTCGGCAGCAGTTGTAAAGAAATCATCCAGCTGGATCATAAATTCATGCGATGCATTCTGACCGTCAGCCAGGAGTTCGTTCGTCTCCCGCACTAGTTCGAAAAGGACGCCGATTGCCGCGGGAGCATTGACATCATCATTCATCGCCTCAAAGAACCGATGTTGATATTCTTTCAATCGCTCCTGGAAGTCTTTAGTCCCTTTTCGCTGTTTGCCGATTTCTGCACGAAGCCGGGCAATCGTATTCCTTAATTTTTCTAAACCCTTCGATGCTCCCTCCACAGCCTGTTCGCTATAATCCAACGTACTGCGGTAATGGCTTTGCAGAATGAAGAAACGGATAACACCAGGCTCGAATTTTTTGAACGCATCTTTCAGCGTCGTAAAATTGCCGAGCGATTTTCCCATCTTCTGTCCGTTAACAGTCACCAAATTGTTGTGCATCCAGTATTTTACAAACGGTTTTTTCGTGGCGCTTTCACTCTGTGCAATCTCGCATTCATGATGAGGGAACTGATTGTCCATTCCGCCGCCGTGGATATCGAATGTCTCGCCAAGATATTTCATGGACATCGCAGAACACTCAATATGCCATCCTGGAAATCCTAATCCCCACGGCGAGCTCCATTGCATGATATGATTCGGTTCCGCTTTCTTCCAAAGGGCAAAATCCGCCGGATGTTTTTTTTCCGATTTCACATCGACACGAGTTCCGCTCTCCGCTTCTTCAAGATTCCTTCCAGAGAGCTTTCCGTACTCTTTATCCTTACTGACATCGAAGTACACAGAACCGTTCACTTCATACGCAAATCCATTTGCCAATAATTGCTGCGTCATCTCCAGCTGTTCAGGAATATGTCCCGTTGCCCGCGGTGAAATATCAGGCCGAAGGACATTCATTGCATCCATATCTTCGAAATATTCCCGAGTATACATCTCCACGACCTGCATCGGATGCAATTTATCCTTTCTTGCCTGCTTTGCAATCTTGTCTTCACCTTCATCTGCATCGTCTGTCAAGTGGCCGACATCGGTGATGTTTTGGACATACGTCACTTTATAACCGAGATAACGGAGGTACCGGACGACGACATCAAATGAAACATAACTTTTCGCGTGACCGAGATGTGAGAGTCCGTAGACTGTTGGCCCGCAGACATACATGCCCACAATGCCTTCGGTGATCGGTTTGAATTCTTCTTTGGATCGAGTGAGAGAGTTGGTGATATAGAGAGACATCTGGAATATTTTTAGTTGTAAGATTGTCCGTATACTATTGTTATTTGATTCCCATCAGTTCACGAGCTGATTTCAATCCGGCTTCGGTCACTTCCGATCCGCTCATCAGTTTTGCTACTTCTCGAATGCGTTCATCGGTAGCGAGCTTTCGTAACCGGGTAGAAGTTTTCTTGTTTGTTTCCGTTTTTTCCACCGCAAAATGCGTTTCCGCAAGTCCTGCGATCTGCGGTAAATGCGTAATGGCAATGACCTGGTGATGCAGTGACAGCTTCTTCAAGCTCATCCCGACTGATTGGCCGATCCTGCCGCTGACGCCGGTGTCGATCTCATCAAAGATCAACAGAGGAGTCTTATCAGAACTGGCAAGCGCTCCTTTCAGTGCAAGCATAATGCGCGACACTTCGCCCCCGGATGCCACTTTTGCTAATGGTTTTGGATCCTCACCAACGTTGGTAGACAAAAAGAATT
>JBAYJG010000002.1:0-34465 GCA_041665225.1 Bacteroidota bacterium | reverse complement strand
CTTCAGTCCCTGAACACCTTGCGATCCATTATCTCCTTTGAGTCCTTGAACTCCTGCAGATCCATCGAGACCAGTGTCACCCTTCAATCCTTGATTACCTTGTAGTCCCTGTGATCCAGTAGATCCATCCAGACCAATATCTCCCTTCAGTCCCTGAACACCTTGCGATCCATTATCTCCTTTGAGTCCTTGAACTCCTGCAGATCCATCGAGACCAGTGTCACCCTTCAATCCTTGATTACCTTGAAGCCCATTTGCACCTGCGATGCCTTGAGCACCGGAAGCTCCATCAAGTCCATTTTCACCCTTCACACCAGCGGCGCCGAGATCACCCTTATCGCCTTTCGGCCCTGGTTTTGTTGTTGAATCTGCAATAAGTGCATGAAAGGCATTCAAACTGTATGCGACTGCAGTAAACGCTGCTTTTGGGGATAATTCGATTCCGTCATATGTGATTCCCAGGGAATCGATCCCAAAGAAACTGAGTGTGTCGTGAAATGGACCTAAGATTGTTCCAAACAATCCATTAGTAACTTGAATTTCCTTTGGCAAACTTGTCCAAACAACAGTATTTCCCTTCAACAATGTAAAAACGAATGTTGCATTTCCGTGATACGCTTTGCCGTCTTTTAGCAAAACACCTTCATAGGAAATCGCTTTGGGGATCTGTGATTGTAGAAATATTGGGAAGAAAAGAACGAAAAACAGAGTAAACTTGAGAAGAGTCTTTTTCATTTGGGACCTCAGCAACAAATGTGCGATGGTAGATCAATGTGTCATTCACGTGATGTCAATGAAAAAAACAATCTCGCTTCAGTGCACGATTCTCCATTGCTGCCGTTTGTAGTTCAACTGAGTATGAATAGTATACGACCGGATGGGACGAAAAAGAATAGACTGAAAGGATGAAAAGAGGATTAATCCTTCTGAGAGGGATATAATAAATATATGTACCAATATTCGGCACATGACCATTCATCGAAGAATCAGGGCCAGATTATTTCCTTCGACATTTTTTTGTCTGGTTCTTTTCCTCCCAATGATAGGTTCGCGAAATAAATTCCACTGGTGTATATTCGCAGCGAAAAAATTTGAGAGCGTTCAATTCCTGTGAATGTCCTTATGCATAATTTTCCGGGTATCCATCAACCGATCATCCGCAGGCAAATCGATCAGTCGTTTGTTCATGAATTCATCGTTTTCCGCATCCAGCATTTTTGCCGCATACTCAATGATGCTTTTGGGAAAAATACCTTCACGTTCATACAACTCGCGCTTTTTCAGCAAAATCCGTGCAGATTCTACGCAGCTTTTCGGAAGGGCCGGCAGCCGGTTCCATAGTTCCTTGTCCTGAAAAATATTTCCTGCAACGTAGTATCGTTCCGCGATCTGTGCTGCATCATCATCATGCCCAAGACCCCACTCCGCCGCCATTGTAATACCTGCAAGCAAGAGGTGAACCATCGCGCTGCCGTCCGGACTTCGCAGTTCGACTGTTTGCCGCCCATCCGCTGCTGCATAGGAGGAAACTTGCTGCGGATTGATTTTCTTTGCAAGATTTTCCGTGGAAGACCAGCCGAGCGGCACGCGGATCATGGCACTGCGGTTCATATCACTCCAACAGACGCGCGTCGGCGCTTCCTGGTTCGGAACCAGCCGCAAGTATGCGGACGAAGTGGTATTCCCAAACGCCGTCAGCGAGTCTGCGTAGGTGCAGAGTCCGCCAATGACACTCAACGCTTCGGGAGACAACGCGCCGGAAGGAACGTTCATGATATTCTTTCCTTTAGATCGAACTTCCATATGTACATGCAAACCATTCCCGGCAATTCCCTCTTCCAGTTTCGGCGTGAATGTTGCAACACATCCATGTTTGTAAGCAGTATTGCGGATAAGCCACCGGGCAACCACCAGATGATCTGCAGCATCTTCGATCGGCGTCGGAAGGAATTCGATCTCCAGCTGTTCCCCTTGTTTGTTGGCGATCTCATCCACATCGCTTCGGACGCTTTCAATATAACCGACTTCGCTGTGTGCGTATTTGATCGCACCGGTAATCTGCGTGATATACCGGACCATCTCATCAAGCACCGTGCCCGTCTTAACAAACGGAGCCGATGCGTGATACCCGCGCTGCTTGGCAGCTGCATAGGAGCGGTTCTGAGGATCGCTCAGCAGGAAAAATTCCAACTCGCCGAGCGCGTGTAATTCCATACCGGAATGATTCTCAAATAAATCCGATGCACGATGGAGAATCGTATCGGGCGCAAACGGGGCAAGTGATCCATCCCGTGTTAGGTACCGGCAGACGAAATCCAAACTCCGCTCAACGAACGGATTTTTGAACGCAGTCTTATACACTGGTACTACGTACAGGTCGGATAACGCAGTATCAACCATTCCTTTAAAGAGTGAAGATCCATCCACTCGTTCGCCGTCGGCAAGAATACGTTCGGCCTGCAGGCGGTTGGCAATCGGTATTTTCAGCTCCTTCAGCTTACCGTCGAGAGCGGTATAATGAAATGTAATCCGTTCGATATGCTGTTCTTCAATAACGCGCAACAGATCTTCCCGTGTGAATGCTTCGCGGGGTTTATCAAGAAACACGGCGAGTGGATTGGCAAGGGCATACTGGTTGGTATTCATACAAAATCAAAGGATGGTGAAAAGATAGGAAGTACGTGGACGTGGACTCCTGAAGTAATCGTTGTTTCAAGTACGGAAAATATTACTGCAAAAACAACGACATCGTTGCGTCATTATTCTGGAAGAACAGTTAGCAGTTGTTCATCGCGAGAATATAAGACAGTGTTATCTTGATAGAAGGGGTTTAGTGTTTTGCGGCAAAGCAATAACGCTACACAGCAGTCGGAAGCGTAATAGTAAATATTGATCCATTCGGCAGGTTCTTCGTCACGGAAAGTGTACCGTCATGCTGTGATATGATCTGCTGAGTGATTGCAAGACCCATACCGGAACCGGTAGATTTTGTTGTAAAGTAGAGGTTGAAAATCTTTTCCTGCAGCTCTGCCGGAATACCGGATCCCGTATCCGAAACTTCAATGATAATGAAGGAATTCTTCAATCGAAGGGAAAGACCGATCGAACCCTTTTGTGGTGTTGCGTCCAAAGCATTTTGCAAAAGATTCAGGAGCGCCTGCGTCATCTGTTCGAAATCAATATTGAGGTTCACATTGTCGGCATGCACAGCAAACTCGATCCTCTTCTTTCCTGTTTGAGGTCGAAACAGTGTTGCCACATGTTTAATGAATTCCCCCGCATCCGTTCGCGTGCGCTTCACTTTTTTGGGACGTGCAAATTGCAGAAACTGCTGGATGATTCCATTCATGCGAAGTGATTCTTTTTTAAGAACATTGGTCAATGCCTGATACTCCCGCACCCCTTTTTTTGGCAAAAACTCTTTTTCGTAGCGTTGTGCGATCATCGAAATCGCATTCAGCGGGTTTCTGATCTCGTGCGCAACGCCGGCGGCCAGTTCTCCCATAGCGGTCATTTTTTCTTTTCGCTGGATCTCTTTTTCTAGTCGCTTCGCTTCCGTAAGGTCTTTAATAACCACAGTCCAGGTCTCCACAATTCCCGCATCATTGGTGGTTGTAGATGTGGAAATCGAAACGATCCGCTCGTCGTTGTTACTGCACCAGAGCGATTGTTCCACCTGCTCTTCTTTCTTCGAGGTAATGGAAGAAAGACAGGATTGAATACGTTCCGGCAGTTGTTCTATGGTCCGTCCGATCGCACTTCCGGACTCGATACCGAAAAGGGATTCCGCCTGCCGATTGAAGATGGTCACCCTCCGGTCACGGTCGATGGTGACAACAGCATCATTCATATGCTCAAGAATATTCCCGGTCAACGACCGGATGGATGAATACTTGCCGGCGATAAGTTTTACATTCTGCGAGGCGATGATAAAGGAAAAAAGGATGACGCCGAGTAAAATGAGTACGAAGGACATAATGACCATCCGCCGCTGCATGCGGCCGTCGATAGCCCGCAATTCGTCCATGGAAAGACCAATACGTAACACACCAACCGCTGTACCGTCGATGGAGAGCCGTTTAACGATTTCAAAAGTGTTCCGGTCAAAAAAAGTGACTTCCCTGCTGATAGTCGTATCCTTCACCAACACTGTGGAAAGCAGGGGATCATTGTCCATGGTAGACATTTCCCGCACACCTTTTGTCGCGGCAAGTATTCCTTCTTCGTCCTGTATAACGACATAATCTATTCCCGTATTGTTGCCAAGATCCGTTACCAGTTTGCCGATGCCGATCTCTTTCCGGAACTCAATGAACTGAGCCGCATCAAGATTCAAGACAATTGCTCCGCCAGATGTGTTCGTTCGTCGTACTGCAACTGCATACCGTTGGCCCTCCTCAAATCGCGCTTCTTTCAGCCCAATAATCAATTCTTCGGAAGTACCATTCAGAATCGGACGAAGGATCGTACCGGGAGAATTCTTTTCTCTCGTCACGCCGGGATGAAATTCCGGTGTATGGCTGGACATGATCCGGGTGCCGCGGCGGTTGAATATGTTGATGCGGAAGATTCCATTGCGGTATGCGATTTCTTTCAGCATCGAATTATTCACTACACCGAGACTGTCCAGCGTTGCAATCAGACGTGCGTTGCTCAGCAGTCGTTCGCTCAATTCTTCTTCAATGCGGTCTGTGGAAAGGACGATATTGGCACTGCTGTTGGTAATCGTCTCCGCAAGCGAAAGGGAATGTTCCTGCAGCACGTGATAGAGCTCTTCGCGGCTCTGCCGTAGTTCAATGTATGCGGATGTAAACATCAGCACTGCAACTCCCAGTGCAATGGCGATAATATAACGGGGTTTTATGAGTGAGAGAACATTTCGCATGATATTCGGTTATTGTTTCCGGTTTGATGCATTCGACCGGTACAACGATGCCGAATAATACGGATATTTTGGAGGAATAGAACCAGGTATCCCGTTAAAAAGGGATACCCAATTCCAGAGTGACTGCAGTGTTATTGTAGTGATAGAGCGCGTCGTTTGAACTGTTTTGAATACGATCAATCGAACCTTTAACGGAAATACCCTGTTCGTCGAAGCGTTTCAACAGTGTGATATTGAGATACGACCGTTCATCGCTCCGCTGACCGGCGGCGTAATTACCATTCACATCGAACGCCGCTAGCGAAGAATACAGTTTGTTCTGTATTCCGCCGGATACTTTTAATGTCGTTGTTTCCGACAGAAGTGCGGTGACGGTTGCATTGGAATGCAATCCTTCGTAGCCGTAATGGTCGTCGAACAGTTCGTCGTCCGAAATGAACCCGTATTCTGAACTGAGATATCGTGTCTGTTTTTGCAGATTCAATTGATAGCGTTCCGTAATGCTGATCCCAATGTTATCCGTTATCCCCTGGCCAATCTTTACCGTTCCGATCGTCTGGGTTACACTCGGCATCAGCGAAGACATGACTCCCTTTCGCATCGACGCACTCGACATCGACGGTGTCGTGGAATAAAACTTGCTCCCCAAATCTGCCTGTACGATGATCGTGGTGGTCGGCACTGCAGCAAACGCTAATTGACCAAACAATGCATGTTCTGTATAGCTGAAATCATCCAGCACAGAAAAAGAAACCGACCGCAGCGTATATCCCGTCTTATTGATCAGACGGTCAGAGAGAAAATATTTGGAGTTGATGAACACAGAAAGCATCGAGTGATCGAACAATGTGTAGGCGTCGCGATTGATGGCGGTACCGATAAAACCTCCCGCCTGAATCGAATGCTGGTCATCATCCCCGTACCACTGTGTGAACTCCGCAGTGACGGAATGCTGATGGTTTGTCCGTTCGAGCAGCGATTCATAATATGTGAATGTGCCGTCATAGAACAAGCGTGTAAGCGTCTTTTCCGCCTCCCAGTCATATCCGCCGGTGAACATGAACGACGTGACATTGCTTTTCAAGTTTTGTGCGTTATTGTTGACATTATCATCAGCCATTGAACTGACCGACGCGTGCGCATTGATCTGACCGAAGAGTTGCTGTCCTGCCAAGAGTAAGAGTGCGAGTGTAATTCTATGTAACTGTTTCATTTGTGCCGTCCTTGTTGTCGTTTTCCAAATTGTCCTGAATTCATTCCTTTGCCGCGGCGGAAGCCGAGACCGTTTTCACGCGTATCACAAATTCCGTCGCCATTGGCGTCGATAAACTGGTCACGCTTTTTCGATCCTTTGTTAACATTTACCTGTTGTTTCTCTTTTGCATCATCAATGCCATTGGCGTTTGCATCGTAGTCTGCCGGTACGACCTGTTTCTTTTGTTCCTTCTGTTGTTCAACCGTCTGTGCCGACAACGGTGAACCGGTGATCAAAAGGAAACAGAGTGTACATAATGCGTAAAAGTTCTTCATAGTATTCCTGGCTTTCATTCTGTATTAGTGCATGAGGAGAGTTCACACCCTCCTCACACAAGAAGGACTATTTACCTTTACCGCTGCGGTTCATATTTCCCTTCGGACCTGTCCCGTCACAAACCCCGGTTCCTGCCCCAGTGCATTTTCCCGAACCAAAACCGGTGCCATCCTTCGGACCTTGTCCTTTATTGCCCGTACCGTCTTTTGGTCCCATTCCTTTTCCACGCTGACCATTCCCTGCTTTTTGTCCCTGATGCGTGCCGACATTGTCGCAAATGCCGTCGCCATCCTGATCCACAAAGTATTGACCGCGCTCTGTTGGCGTGACGGTACCTTTCTGTTGTGCATATACTGAATCGGTGAACATAACACCCAGCGTCAATGCGACGACCAGTGTCAGCGCTGCGTTGATAATGCGTTTCATACAACCTCCGTAAATTGTTTGTGAGTGAATTGTGATTGTGTTTGTGTTGCGTTCTGGTCTTAGTATTACAAGCACCGTGCCAAACGCACTATTGCTGATTTCGTTAAGGAAAACGGAGAATGATATGAAGAGAGGAACGGAACCGCGACATTTCTGTCGATTGTGTTCGACACTTTTGTCGAACGAGAGTTCGTTTTGCAGTGTAGAGTTGAAAGAATTGGACGGTATTACAACAAAATGCGCAGGACAATACGTTACTTGACCAGCAGAGTTTTCAAATGGACTGCTATTTTACTCCCCACTTTTTTAAGCGGTAGCGCAAATTCCGTTCCGATAAACCAAGAAGTTTTGCAGCTTTTGATTGATTGTCTCCGTTCATTCGGAGCGCTTCAAAGATGAGATCTTTTTCCAGTTGTTCAACCTGATCCGGCAATGACTGAAGTAATGCACGTTTCACCTGCTGCTCAGTTTTAACGCCGCGGACGATCTGTGGAAGATCTTCCGTAGCAATCAGATCTCCGCGTGAAAAGATCACAGCCCGCTGGACGATGTTCTCCAGTTCGCGCACATTGCCGGGATAATCATACCGCGTCGCACACTCCCACGCTTCCTTCGAGAAAGATAGTTTTTTGCGTTTATGGTCTTTGGCGAATTTTGCCAGGAAATGATCCAGCAGAAGTGGAATATCTTCCCGGCGTTTTCGAAGCGGTGGAAGTTCGACTGCAACAACATTCAGGCGGTAGAACAAATCTTCCCGGAATTTTCCATCAGCAATTGCCGTTTCAAGGTTTTTGTTTGTCGCTGCTATCACACGGACATCCACCGCAATCGTTTCTGATCCGCCGACCCGTTCGAACTGTTGTTCCTGCAGCACACGCAATAATCTCACCTGCGTCGCTGGGGAAATATCGCCGATTTCATCCAGAAAGATAGTACCACCGTCGGCGAGTTCGAATCTGCCGCGCCGCTGTTTTTCTGCGCCGGTAAAAGCCCCTTTCTCATGTCCGAACAATTCGCTTTCCAGCAAATTGTCATTCAATGCTGCACAATTCACTGCGATAAATGGCTTACCGGATCTTGGACTGTGAAAATGGACCGCACGTGCAATCAGTTCCTTTCCCGTTCCACTCTCTCCGCGGATCAATACCGGCGCTCTCGTCTCAGCAACCCGGGATGCAGTGGACAGAACCTCCTGCATCGCTCCGGATTGTGAGACAATTTCAGCAAATGCATATTTTTCCGCTAACTGCCGGCGGAGCGATTTATTTTCCGATATCAGCTGCTGCCGCTCTTGTAGGCGGCGGATGAGGAGATCGATTTCATCGAGTTCGATCGGTTTGCTCAGGTAATCATACGCGCCTGCCCGCATTGCATCCACAGCGCCTTCAATGGTCCCGAATGCCGTCATTAGTACAACGATAGTCTCCGGATCAATCGCTTTTACTTCCTGCAGCAGATCGTAGCCGGTTTTCCCCGGCATTTTAAAATCCGTCAGGATCGCATCATAATGATGGGAACGAACAAGTGCGATTGCTTCGAGAGCGGATGAAGCCTGCCGTACGGTATGGTGTTTCTTTTTAAGATATCCAGCCAATACTTCGCGTTGCGAGGCCTCATCATCAACAATCAATATTTGCATGGAATCCATAATTCGGTCACTGTTGTTGCAGCAGTTCGTTCAACTCTTTTACAAACAATTCTATCTCTTGACCTGTAAATCCTTTTTCAAATGCAGCGGATTCCAGCGTACCCCAGATCGGTTCTCCGCACGCAATGCACTTAATCCCCTTCTGCATCAGATACCTGACGGCATCCGGTAACTGCTGCACCAAATCCTCTATCAATATCGTTTTAGTAATCATTGCTCGTCCATCGACGATTGACAACCCTATCGACATATTCTTTTGCCGCAGAACGGAGAACGCTGCTTGAACAGTGCAAAGCAAACTGTTGGCAATATGTTGCAGCAATTTCCCTTGCTTCGGTCAGCGAATGTGACTGAGCTACTTCCTGTTCGATGCCGGCACAATACTGCATGATTAACGCTTCCTGTTTCATTGCAGAAGGAGTGCCATGTTCTTGATCTTCAAGTATTTCATCGTAAATCATTTCCATTGCATCATATCTCTGTAAACAGTTTTATCGTTCATAGTTTCTCGGTTGATATGGTAGTCCGTTCCCGTTTGAACATCCTGGTAATAGCAGAAAGCAGCGGACATTGTGTGCAGAAATTCGTAGCGGAAATAAACAGCAGCATCCCTCCGCCAAACGCATCAGGTACGCTTTGGAACCCGCTCCAGACAAACAAAAACAGTTCTATCACGCCAAGAAAAGCTATAGCCAGTCTAACCACCGTACGAACCTTTAACTTTCCGACTGCTGTCGATAGTGGCATTGGATTATTTTACCCCTTTTTCTGATAGATAGTCGGGAAATTTTTTCTTCAGATAGTGGTTTTCGCCGATATAGCTGAGCACATGAATGAATTGATCCGGGGTAGAATAGCCTGGCAGCAAAGTGATCGGCTTCCCGTCGCTCTGCAGGAAAACAGTTGCCGGATATCCGTCCACGCCCATTCCTTGTGCAAATTCCTGCGGACTTATCAATTGTCCTTGATAGTTGATTTGTTCATTTCCTTCGGCATTGAGTTTGATGATTACATAATGTTTCTGCAAATATGCGGAAATAGTTTTATCCGGATAGGTTTTTTTATCCATCTCCTTGCACCATTTGCACCAATCGGTATATACATCGACCAGCACTTTTTTTCCTGTGCGTTTTGCTTCGGCAAGTCCGTCGTTAAATTTTTTCCATTGCAGATCTTTTGCAAGTGCGGCGGACGACATGGACAATACAAGTAGCACTAATAGCATCTTTTTCATAAGAACCCTTTTATGGTAAGTTCGTTCAGAATATCATAGTATTACATCGGCATATCATACAATCCGCCGGCATTGACAACATCCTTATAGCCAGCGTTTTTTAAGATCCGTGCCGCATAAGCACTGCGTGCGCCCGATGCACAGTAGACGATGACCGGTGTGTTCATATCGCCAAATTCCTTCAGCCGACGCTGTACTTCATCCACGGGAATATTCACTGCGTTTGGATATGCTTCTTCTTCGAATTCTTCCGGCGTACGCACATCGACGATAATTGCACCTGATTTTATTTTTTCTTCTAAATCTGACATTGTACTTCTCCTCTGTTGATCTTGTTGATTATTTTTTTGTGAAATCCCATCCATCGGTCCACTGTGCAGCTGCAACTCCTCCGGCGATATTAAAAATATCGCTCCATCCTTCCGCTTTCAATATTTGCAAACTTGTGTGGCCTAAAAATCCATCTTTACTCATAATATAGAGTGTTTTTTGTTTCGGAATCTCCTGTAATCTATCCCGAAGCTCATCTGCCGGAATATGCACCACACCGGCAAGCGGCGCTTTGGATTGTTCTCCCAATGTACGCACATCCAGAACAATGCCGTCGTTCGTTTTCAATTCATTGATCACTTCAACCGGAGTTTTTAATAGACTATATCCACTTATATGATTGAGTCCGATAAATGCCGCCATGTTGACCGGATCGTTGGCACTATTGAACGGTGGAGCATACGCAAGGTCAAGTTCCGACAGATCTTCCAATGTCATCTTTCCGTGTAGCGCCGTTGCAAGAACGTCAATTCTCTTTTCTACGCCCGCTTCGCCGTATGCCTGACCGCCCAGCAACTTCCCGGACCGTTTATCATAGACGATCTTCAATGCAAGCGGTTTCCCGCCGGGATAATAGGTGACATGGTTGTCCTTGAACACATACGATACTCCGATGTCGAATCCTGCTTCCCGTGCAGCTTTTTCCGAAAGTCCGGTTGATGCAGCGGTTTTATCAAACAGTTTCACTACGGAAGTCCCCAATGCACCTCTGTATTTCATTTTTCCGCCGAGAACATTGGTGCCGGCGATTCTTCCTTGACGATTTGCCGGACCAGCAAGCGGAATGCGCACTTTTTTTCCATGTACTTTATTGATTATCTCTACCATATCTCCGGCTGCATAAATATCCGGATCGCTGGTCTTCATCATCTCATCAACAATCAAACCACCAGTCGCGCCGACCTCCAGTCCTGCCGATTTTGCAAGCGTCAATTCAGGGCGAACACCAATTGATAAGAGAACCATTGCAGCGTCGATTTCAGTTCCGTCGCTCAACGTGACATTGTTAGCACCAATTGCCGAGATTCCTGCATTGGTTTTCACACTGATCCCTTTTTGTTCCAGTCCCGCTTTGATCATCGCGCCAAATTCAGAATCCATGAGGATCATTACCTGCGGCGCCAGTTCTACAACGGACACTTCGATGCCTCTGGCGTGCAATGCTTCTGCCATTTCCAGACCGATGAAACCGCCCCCTGCAACGACTGCTTTCGCCGGTTTTTTCTCTTCAATAAATTTGTGGATCCTATCCATATCCGGAATGGTCCACAGTTTAAAAACATGTTCTTGCGTTATTCCGGGTAATGACGGGACAATGGGAGAACCGCCCTGCGCAAGGATCAGTTTGTCGTACGGAATCTGTTCTTCGCCGTTTTTCGTTTTCGCAGTAATAGATTTTTTATCGCGTAATATTTGAATGGCTTCTGTATTTGTTTTTACATTTACGCGGTAACGGCTGTAGAAACCTTCCGGAGTTTGCAGCAGAAGGTTCGACCGGCGTTGAATATCCCTGCTGATGAAATATGGAAGTCCGCAGTTCGCAAAACTGACGTACGGTCCTTTTTCCAGCACAGTTATTTCTGCATGTTCATCCAGCCGCCGGATACGCGCCGCCGCAGTAGCGCCGCCGGCTACGCCTCCAATGATCACTATTTTTTTGGGATTGCTGTTGTTCATTTTGTTTTATACACTTTTATTCAATTTTCAAAGGAAATCTTGATTCCATGAATATGATGCAGTGAAAACCAGAAAGATTCAGAATATTCCTGCTAACCTGTTATGATTAAACCAGATAGTTGAATCCTTTTCACGTTCGGTGCATCACACGAGTTACGGCGTATCCAGGTAAATACTCAACATTCTGCACATTCCTTAACGATGAATACATTCTGGGATTCCAAATATTCTGTTGATCACTATGTGTATGGGAAAAACCCTAATGCATTTTTTAAATCAGTGATCGATACACTTCCTGTTGGCAGGATTCTGATCCCAGCCGCCGGAGAAGGACGCGATGCTGTCTATGCAGCTTCGCTGGAATGGGATGTGACTGCATTTGATCAGAGCACCGTGGGAAAACAAAAAGCGATGAATTTTGCAGAAGAACGTCAAGTATCGATACGATATGATGTCGTGAATGCTTTTGATTTTCGTCTTGCCAAGGGATCCTACGATGCCATTGCACTTATCTATTTTCATTTACCATCGACAGACCGGGAACAATTTCATTCATCGATCATCAGCGCATTGTCACCAAATGGAATAATCATTCTTGAAGCATTTCATCCGCGGCAGATCAATAACACTTCCGGCGGCCCGTCAGATCCGACAATGCTGATGACTGCAGAATCTCTTCACAATGAATTTGCAGGATTGACGGTGATCGAATGTTCGGAACATCAGATCGTGTTGGATGAAGGTCCAGGACATTCCGGCATTGCCGATGTCGTTCGGTTTGTTGGAAAAAAGAAGTAGTCACAGTACATATCATCGAAAGGTATTGTATGGAACAACAGGCAATCCAGGATTTCTATCCTGAAGAACTCAGTCATTGTTACGGCTGCGGCCGCCTAAATGAACACGGATTGCATGTACGCACTGTGTGGGACGGGGAAGAAACAATTGCCGTCTACACACCGAAACCATATCATACGGCAATTCCAGGATACGTGTACGGAGGACTGACAGCCTCCCTGATTGATTGTCACGGAACAGGGACGGCCGCCGCTGCTGCGTACCGTTTTGCAGGACGGGAACCGGGAAGCGAACCGGCGTTCCGCTTCGTCACCGCTTCACTGCAGATCGATTATGTGCGTCCGACACCGATGGGTGTGCCACTCACGCTGCGGGGCACAATCGTAGAAATTACAGAGCGCAAAGTAATCGTTGAAGTAGCCGTCACCGCAGACGGTATTCTGTGTTCCCGGGGGAAAGTGGTGGCAGTACAGATGCCGGAATCGATGATTCCGAAACGGAACAAAGAGCCATAGTAATACTGACACCTAGTGAGGTTTTTTCACTGAAATCGGAATGATCAGCCAAACACCGATCGGTTTCCCTTCCAGCATTGCCGGTGAATATTTTCTCCGAAGCGCGGCGTCCATTGCTGCAGCGCACAATGATTGATCCGGCGTTTTTTCAATCATCGCCGTAGTAACTTTTCCTTTATCATTCACCCACATTTTTACCCATACATCCCCTTCCACTTTTTTCGCCTTTGCTTCTTCGGGGTAAATAGATTCAACCGAGGAGAGCAGGATCGGCCCGCGATTATTGTTGTCAATCTCTGGTCTTCGCGCACAACCAAAAAAAGTGATCATTAACAATCCAGATACCACAACTATTGTCCGCATACATTCATCCGCACATTGTGTAATAATCCCCTAAAAATTATACTGAATCACAGAGTAGTGAAGATTGCCGACCATCACATAACGATGTTGCCATTTCATCAAGATACTAAGTAGATTGGATCAGATGATATAAGAATGCGAAGATTGTGACGATCTTGAAAAGTGGAAGAAATACAATTCCCAGATCATTCCATTCTCAAACAATTCAACGAAGGAAAATATTTTTTAGGAATGGATATGGAATTTAAACGCCGGCAATTTCTCACAACTTCAGCGACTATTCTCTCTTGTGCTGCGCTCGGCACAGGACTGCAATCGTGCGGTATCGGCGGACTGCTCTATTCCAGCAATGATATTCCGGTAACGGAGGGTGATCCAACAATCGATCTCGCAGCTACCCCTGAGTTACGGACAATCGGGGGCGCTGTCAAGAAACGATTCAGTCGTGTGAATGACGGAAGCGTCATTATCATCGTGCGAAACACAGAAAGCACATTCCATGCATTTGCAGCACAATGCACACATTGGGGAGCGGAGATCGGGCTTCCACAACAAACGAACATCATGGTTGCCCATTCCATGGATCACGCTTTTCTTCAGTCGACGGTTCGGTGATTGAAGGGCCCGCATCCGTGCTGTTACAACAATTCACCGTACACTTTGACGCAGAAAAACAGATGATTACTCTCGTGAGCGATACGGATCAATCCTGAATGACGGCGAATCACATTGAGCGATACAGTCACTGCTTCATTGAACGCTTACGTGCGGACTCAAATTCGCTGCCGCTGTTCCAGTACGGCATTTCAATGATGTTCGCAATTCGCCAGGCGACGCGGATAACAAGTTCTGCTTGTTGCAGCGCGCCGTCATAATTCCAATCGTCATACAACTCATCGCTCGGCTGGTGATAAATTTTTCCGCCTCTCTCTTGCATTTTCCGTACAAATGCCGTATCAACGCCGACATATTTTCTTCCGCTTCCCATGGACATTGCAGGAATACCGACCTTTGCAAAACTGAAATGGTCGCTCCGGAAGAACCCTCCTTGTTCAGGTGCAAGATCCGGCAATACCGTAAGACCCAATGGTTTTGCGACGGCATTTAGATCATTACCGAGCGATGAACGGTCGCTTCCCTGCCATGAAATATCCGTCGTTCTGCCGACGATGTTAATGACATCAGTATTAATATTCGCCGCGATACTGGCGCCTGAAACGGTGGGATTATTGGCATAATATTTTGAACCGAGCAAGCCCTGTTCCTCTGCAGCAACAGCGGCGAAGAGGAGCGATCGTGCAGGCTTCTTTTTCAACGAAGAGAACGTTTCGGCAAGATTCAGCATTAGCGAAGTCCCCGAAGCATTGTCCAGCGCGCCGTTGTAGATGGAATCGCCGTCAATCGGTCTTCCGATACCGAAGTGATCGTAATGCGCTGTGAAGATAACATATTGGCTCTTCAATGATGGATCGCTTCCCTCAACTTTGCCGACGATATTGTTTGTTGCTATTCGTTTTACTTCGGATCGGATAATTGAAGAGACAGTAATGCCAAGAGGGATCGGTTTGAACGTGCGCAATTGCGCCAAAGCAATAAGTGAATCCAAAGAATACCCACCGAGCAACAGGTACCGTTTGGTCGCCTCTTCAGTCGTCCACGCCTTCAACTGCAAATGGTTTCCCGTGTTTTTTTCTTCCAGATCAAACATCTCCCGGCTCCACGAGTTGCGAATCACTTCATAACGATATCCCGCCGAAGGAGTCGTGTGGATCACGATCGCACCCAGCGCACCTTTTTCTGCGGCAATCTCATATTTGTACGTCCACCGTCCATAGTAGGTGCGACCTTTTCCTGCAAAGAAGTTCGGATCATCACCGGCAGGATCGTTATTCATCATCACCAGAATCTTTCCTTTCACATCCACATCCTTGTAATCATCCCACTGCTGTTCCGGCGCAACAATGCCGAATCCAACGAAGATCAACTCAACATTCTTGAGTTCGATCACCGGTTCATAGGTTCCCGTTGTCGCGACAAAATCGGTGGAATACGTAAGAGCAATTGATTGATCCCCTTTATGCACCATTACCTGTGTGGACGGATCGACCGTTACGCCAACCATCGGTACTTTTTGAATAAACGTGCCGTTGTCACCGGCCGGTTTCAAACCGAATTTCTTGAAGCGGGAAACGATATACGCTGTCGCTTTCCGGTCTCCTTCGGATGCGGGACCTCTACCCTGCAGAGAATCGTGTGCCAGCACTGTGATATGTGCCCGGAGTTTTTCCGGAGTAATGAATTTTAATGCTTCCAACGGTGGTTCCAGCTGGAACAACATACTGATGAGTGAGAAAAGGAGTATCATAAAAGGTTTACTTTCACTGTGGATGAATGGCAATGGTTTACGCTACAGATAGTAAGAAGATATTGAGTAACATTCAAAACGGAAATTCTTGTGGTATCGCATTCTGCGGGTCGAGCCGTTTCGTTTCACGGATCTTTGCGGTTGCATGAATGGCATTCGGCGTTACATAGATCGCTTTCCTCGGCGTGGTGGGGCAGGCATGTTCACAAGCACCACAGCCGACACAATATTCATTTTCGATCTGCGGCAGCATCAGTTTTCCATAGGGAACCATTTTTACTGCTTTGGTGGGACAATGTTCGTCGCACGCGCCGCAATCTTTTTTCTTTGTTTCGACAATACAATCCTCTTTTATAAACGTCACTTTCCCAAGCTGCGTGATTTTTTTTTCCTGCGGCAACAGCGGATGAATTGCTCCAGTAGGACAAATCTCTCCGCAAATAACACAGTCGTAATTGCAGTAGTTGACAGTATAATCCATCTTCGGCTGGAACACTCCCGCAAACCCATATTCGATAACTGAAGGTTGAAGTACTTGTGTGGGACAGGCGCTGACACAAAGATGACACGCAGTACAGAATTGCGAGAAATGCTCCCTGGCAATCCCTCCGGGTGGAACAATCGGCTGTTTTTTGGCTGCGTTGTACGCAGCTACAGCAGCTGATGTATCCACGGCATTCGATAATCCTGTTGAAGCAACCATTGCTGAGGAAAGTGAAAGCAACACACGACGACGTGCAGGGTTTTCTTTCTGTGTCGATGATGTCCTTCGCCGAAATGCATATCCCATTCCATCTTCCGGGCACGAACCGATGCAATCAAAACAACCAACGCACGCTGCCGCATCTACCGTATGGTTTTCACTGTCAATGCATTGGGCGCGGCAGACCCGTTCGCAAAGCCCGCAATCGATACAGGCATTGTTCTGAATCTCTATTTTATAGAATGAAATCCGTGAAAGAAGACTGAGCACACCGCCAACCGGACAGAGCAAATTACAGAACAATCTTCCTTTCCATAAAGAAAGTCCAACAATGCCGGCCAAGAATACGATTGCTGCAAGGATATTCCATACATCCGGACCTGTTAACGGTATGCGGGCAATGCCGAGTGTGTTCGACGCAGTTAAAAGTATAACAGCAGCATTATTGAACAGGATCAACAGCGGTCGCACAAGAGAGGAGATGATTCTTCCGAAATTACTGTACGGTTCGAAAATATTCAGCAGGATCAGGTTGCCAGCGAACAGGCCGATAAATACAAGAGCGGTGAATGAATAGAAGAAACGGTAATTTGTCTTTCTATACGGGAATTTCCGGTGAGTATATTTTTTCTTTCCTAACCAGATCACAATATCCTGCAGCGTACCGAGAGGGCAAAGATGGGAACAATACACTCTTCCAAACAGCAGAGTCAACACGATCACAAAGAATAATGCGGTAATCGCAACTCCGATTGTTGAAAAACTTTTTAATAACGCTGGAATAAATTGAAGTGCGACAATCGTGGAACTGAGTGAAAAAGGAATCAGATGGTGGATATCAATAAATACTGCAGTTACTGCAATACAGCTGAGCGAAGAAACTGCGATCCGTAATGACCGCAAAGATCGCAATGTCGGAAACGCTGCCACGTTACAACGAAATTCTCTTAATGGAAAGCTGATCGAGCGCTGCTGTTCCAACCTTTTGTTCTTCGGCAAGCTGAATATGCCGGATATCGTACGGATCGATCCCGAACAGTTTTGCTCCCGCCGCATCGATCGTCACCATATCCGTAGAAATCAGCAGGGACTTCATCGTCACCACATCCTCTTCCGACACACCGCGCGGTCCGTTCGTTTTCATAACGGAATATGCATCCAGGATATTCAGATCAGGCTTCCGGTAGGTGGCAAAATCAGCGATGCATTGATGAAGGTCATTCCGGTGCCATGTGCCGCGGTCCCACACGATGCCCATCAGGTTCTTCATGGACATGGTCAGCCTGGCACCACCGTGGCTTTTCAAGATCGGCACGTTGATGAACACATCCGATTCCAGAATCAATTCATGCACTTTTGCATCTTTCAGATTCCGTCCCCTCTGCACACTAACGGGATGATAATATCCTTCAGTATTTCCCGGAACGATCTTCCCTCCCGCCAGTTTCACTGCCGCTTCGATACCGCTGTTTTTATAGCATCGAGTCCAATTATCGCACGTATTGTCAAATACCAGCACCTCTTTTGCGCCGGCGGAATAGCACTGCTTAATGATCTCCGTGACCAGTTTGGGATTAGTATTTCCTGCACGTTCCGGTGAGACATCCCAGCCGATATTCGGTTTTACAACTACCCGTTGTCCTTTTTTTACAAACTTCCCGATGCCGCCAAGTGCTTCTATTCCCTTGGTAAACATTACATCCGGTTCTCCCCCTTTTACGGCGACAAGATCATACGTCAAGGATTTGGACTGTAGTGCTCGTGCACTATTTGGAATGAGTGCCGTTACTCCTACGGCTCCGGTTCCGACTAATGTTGAAAAACCAATACCGTTCTTCAGAAATGTTCGTCGATCCATAGAACGCTCCTGCATTGTTCATGCGGTGAGTGATTCTTGCGAAGCTGTGAATCTCAATGATAGTGCCTGTTACTGGGTATCATATTTTTTTATCAGCCACTGCGCGATGAATGGAAGAATAATGATTTGCAGCATTGCCGGAATGATGCCAGGCACCAGAGCACTGCGGAAATATTCCACATTCGTTATCGATGCCCGCGCAGTAACTAGTACCAGGAGCACAAACATGATCCTTCCTGCAAATATTGCGATTGTCGTTGAAACAAATGCATTCACATTGAACCGCTGACGGAGCACGCCAACGACGAAACCATACGTGAACAGTTCAAACGTCATCGACGGTAGAATGTTCGGCATCGGATATCCCGACACCA
This sequence comes from Bacteroidota bacterium, assembly GCA_041665225.1. Taxonomy (GTDB): domain Bacteria; phylum Bacteroidota; class Ignavibacteria; order UBA10030; family UBA8401; genus UBA8401. The sequence continues at coordinate 15,758 of JBAYJG010000002.1, read as the reverse complement.
GATAACTGATCAACGGCGCTAATGCACCCGTCATTGCTCCGGCTTTCCATCCATAGACCATGCCGGCCAACAGTACGGGCCAATGCATCGGAAGAAGCACCCGGACCGGCGCACCGAGCAGGTGGGCTGCAATCGGTAACAGCACAGCCGATGCAATGAATGCAGATTGTACATAGACCGCATGTAGGCCGTAATAGGACGAGAATGCCGGTTGAGCGGAGAGAGATGTTTGGTGTGCGGTGGACATACGCGCCTCGCAATTGTGGAATGTCTGATAGGACGATATCAAAAAGTAGGCAATGATGAAGAGAACATCAATAATCGAATTGTTCATTTTCCCTATGAGCGATGCCAATCGGATGCATTTATCTGAATAATAATTATTCGAATTTTGAGAGTACTTCGAAACAACAAGAAAATTTCAGAGGGGAAAAATGGAATTTGCACAATTCGTTTTTGTAGGACACCTTGATAAAGTACCCTACAAAGCGATTTATTTCACACTTACACTATTAATTCCATTCCTTCGGCGCAGGCAAAACACTCCAACGATCTGTTTTGGCTTTTAATATATTGCCGACACCAATCGACAAGTGCATCCAATTCATCATCCGTCCTGTCCGGATCGTGATGGAATAGTCCAAGCTGCCGCACTCCTGCATCCAGCGCCAGATCAACTGCATCCTTGATAGTGGAATGACCCCAGCCGCGTGTTGTTTCATATTCCGAATCAAGATATTGGGCGTCATGAAATAACAACGTCGTGTTCCTGCAAAACTCTACATATTCATCCCGCGAAAGCCCTCCCTTGTGTGAATATTGTATTTCATTGTCCGGCAGGAATACAAATGATCCGGTTTTCCCTGTAAGTTTAAATCCGTAACCGCCATTCGGATGATTCAAAGGAATTGCCGAACAGGACGTTGAACGATCGGCATACTGAAAACTGTGATTGCATTCTGCCTTATTGCAGCAGCATCCCGATGAAAATTTCGCTTTAAGTTCATTAAAATTCACGGGAAAATACGGCGGGTCCATTTGATGTGCCAGATAATTTAAGACCGACCGTTGAGGTTCACCTCCGCCGCAGAGCGAAAAAGAGAAGTCAGGGCGATAGGCAGGTTGGAAGAATGGAAATCCCGCAAGATGATCCCAATGGGAATGGGTAAAAAGAAGGTTGATTGTCGAAATCAACCGATCGTGTACTATTTTCTGACCTAATTTCCGTATACCGGAACCGGCATCAATAATGGTTTCGCGACCATCATCAGTAATTACCTCGATACAAGTAGATTCTCCGCCATAACGAATTGTGGTCGGGCCCGGCGACGTAATAGATCCTCTGCAACCCCAAACGATAATTTTCATTTTCCCCTCCTGGTGATGATCATCGTCTGCTTTTTGTTGTTCGCTTTGTCAAACATGTTTCATTCAGCTTTGATCGGCAACCCCATGGGCATCACGGTACTCTTGACTTTTTTTCTTAAAACGTACTTCACAGTCGGGACAAATTCCGTGTGAAAATTCTGCAGTGGAATGTTTGCCCACATAAACGTCAAACGTGACCCAAGCCCCATTCTCATCGCGGATTTTTTTACACCATGCACACATCGAAATAAAACCGCTTAAGACCCGAAGGACCGAATGATGCCGCTGCAATGCACTATACGTCAACACGACTGAAACAATCATCGTAAATAGGATGGTAGCAATGTGTGATTCCCAAATAGTGATATCTGCATGAATGAATTGTTTTGCTGTTTCAAAGATTGTCATTAAAACAGCTGTTGAGAAAGCTATGAATGGTAATATTTTAAAGTACAGATCGTTACGTTTTTTGGCCATTCGATACTGCTCCTTTCCCATTTAGCCAATGCATCCCTTGTGGCATCATCCAACCCATTGAATGAGCGTTATCATTCTATGTTTGTGAATTCCACTCTATGAGTATTTATGAAAGTAGAATGTGGTATCAATCCTGGTATTGAAATATTCAGCGACTATATTTCGAAATCTTGAAAATTAATAGATCCGTCGTAAAAAAACTTTTTTTCTGAAAATTATTTGATGGAGGGATTATGTACAGAACAATTTGTTAAAATCCATACACATATTGGCAAAAGGTACCGAAGGGTTTACAGAACTGCAATAATTTCAATGTGCAATAAACAACAATAACGGTCAAAAACGGAGTAGACTATCTGTTATCAAGAGGAAACATAAGATGTTTGAAAAAAGAGGCAAGAATTTGTAGTGAATAATGCGAGGTGTTCGATGCATCACCGTAATTTTCGGGGTGCAAAATCATGGATCGGTGAATGCGTTTAATCTCATGCAATGGAAAGTTTTCATTGTACAAGCATCATGCTTTTTGTTTGCGTGAAGTGTTGTTGTGGATCTGTTATACTCTGTGCGTCAATCCTGTAAAAATATAATCCTGAAGCATTTGCCGTATTCCAAACAGTTTCATGCCAACCTGCTGATTGTACTCCGTAGTGATATTGTTCCACTGCTTGTCCCAACACATTGTGTATCGTCACCGAAACACGACTCGACGATGGCAAACCGTAGCAAATGGTTGTTGACGGATTAAAAGGATTGGGATAATTTTGCAGAAGTTGAAAATCATTCGGCTTCAGCGATTGATCTGTGACTTCCGTTACCATATCCTGATACACGCGGATGTAATCGAATTCCATCGTCTGCGGAAAAACCGTTGTCGCATCAGGTGATCCGGGCCAATTCCCTCCGACAGCGAGATTAATGATGATGAAAAATGGCGCGCGGAATGCATTTAATGCAACTGGTTGGGTGTTGATGACACAATATTGCGAATTATCGATCCCCCAGATAATTTTTTTCGCATCCCAGACGATTGAAAAAGTGTGAAATGCATCGGAAAGTTTACCCGAGGCAATGACATAGCTTTGACCGTAACTGGCATGGCCACCTTGATCCCAATGTGCCGTACCGAAAACCCTATTGTCTCCTCCGCTGCCGGTGGGTATCCCTCCGATCATTTCCATGATATCAATCTCACCGCATTTCGGCCAACCGACAGAGCTGAGGCTTGATCCAAGCATCCAGAACGCCGGCCAGATTCCTTTTCCGTACGGCAATCGAATGCGGGCTTCGATCTTTCCGTACTGCCAAGATTTTTTTGTATGCAGCCGCGCAGAGGTGTATGCTTTTCCTAAGTAGGTCTCTTTCAGCGCCGTAATTTTAAATGTACCATCCTTCATTGAACTGTTTTGAGACCGGGCAGTATAATACTGCAGTTCATTATTCCCGCCGCCGTTGCCGTTCACTTCATATACCCATTCATTGGTATTGATTTGTGTACTGTCAAACTCATCGGACCAGACAAGTTGATAATTTTGCGCCATCGACATTGATGGAAGGCAAAAAAAGAAGATGACAGTGATTACACTGAACAGTGATAAACGTATGTGATTCATAATTATCTAAAATGAATATTTGGAATGGTGAAAACAAAAACAACTGCTCGTAAAGTAAAATTAACCAAAAGGAATAGCAACATTCGAATATTGATATCTCTTGGCAGGACAACATACTCCTTTAAAATAAAACATCCCCGTCGGGAATTCCACGGGGATGTCTACAGTGTGTTGTAATAACCGACTTACGAGTTCTGTATCTGGAGCTTCTTCTCTAATCGCTGGATCCGTTCACGCAATTCTTTATTCTCTTTCCGCAGAAGCTCAATCATTGTATCCTTTTCGTTGATCTTTTTCTGTGCTGCCGTCAACGATTTTACTTTTGTGGTACTGCTTGTAGAGGATTTAGCCATTGTTGTTTGCCGGGCGGGAGCAAAATATTTCCTGTCCAATTTCATTGCAACTGGTTGATTGGAACAACCGATAATTACTAGCGTTGCGATCAATGATATCAATATTTTTTTCATGGCTTTTATCCCCCTATATTTCACTGCAAAGATACTAGATATGCAAGGAAAAAGATAGTTAGATTTTTATAATTCAGATACTTTGCTCTTAAAAATTAATTGGTGTCGCTTTTTCCTTGGAAAACGCATAGATCGCCACCGCCAGAATCCCCCCCGCGATTAAGATCGGCAGTATCGATTGCGATGTTTGCCCGCTCATTGCTGCTACTTGTGGAGGGGTCGGACGTTCCTTGACCGGAGGCAGTTTCCCCTCTGGAACAGCCGCAACGCTCTTCACTTTGAAAATGAAAGTATAATCCTGAACGACTTCCCCGATCTTCAACGGGAGTAATAATTTTATCTGACTGCCAACATATTTTAAGATCAGATTTTTTCGTGACGGCGATCCCAAATCATTTGTCGGGAACAGATCCCGTTCAACCCATTCATTCTTGTCGATGGAGATGTAATCCCGCGGAATTACCAGATCGCGGATGTATCCCAGCGACGGTATCATCACCGGCAAGGGATGCACCATATCCGTTTGATACAGCGTGGTGGTATTCTTTACAGGATACACACGATTATTCAATCCTATCGCGACATTCTCCCATACGATCGAGATCGGTAATTCAGAAATATTTTGCAATTGAAACTTCACGGCAGATTCATCCAACTTGAACTGGATAGTGATATAGTCATCCTTGAACAACAACTGTTCGTTCGCAGTTGGTTGAATGAGGGTGTAGGTATAGATATACCGTGTTTCCTTTTTTCCGCTCCCTATTGATCCCGAGCAGCCGAAACAAAATGTCAGTGAGACGAGCAGTACGTTTGCCGTAATATATCTGATCCGATTATTTAACATAGAGCATCTTCCTTGATCCTACGTGTGATTTTGAAATAAGTCGATAGAAATATACGCCGGACGAAACAAGCTGACCGTTTTGGTCCGTTCCATCCCACCGAACGGAATACCGTCCCGGATCATGTTCTTCGGACACAAGTGTTTTGATCCGTTGTCCAAGAACGTTGAATACTTGTATCACGGTCTTTGTCGGCAGCGTGCCGTCCGGAATATCATATTCGATGGTAGTCGAACCGTTAAACGGATTCGGGTAGTTCTGTGACAGACGGAACGTTACCGGATATGCGTTAGCCGGTGCCGTCACCTTCACAACATCGGATGAGACGGAGGAGTTCGATTGCAGCGCAAAGACCACTTCAGTTGAATCGATCATCTCCAGCGACGTAATCGACGGCAGACGGAACAATGAACCGTTACCCGGCTGGATCTCAATATTGGACAGGTTGTATGCCACCACCCGCACTTCGTGGTCCTTCGTTGAGACGAATACATTCATCGTCTCGGCGCGTTTCATCAGCATGTTGATCTTGTCGATTGCCGCTCCGGAATCCTTCAGTATCAACCGCAACTCGACGCCGCGGATCGGTATAGAGTTATCAACGTTGAAGCGTAATCCGTACTTCGTCGCTTCAAAGACCGAGGTCGCCTGTGTGAAGGAACCCTTCTTTGTCTTGACGATCGGTTTTGTGTATCCGGAATGATCGCCGCCGTCAGTAAAGATGACCGGCTGGAGCGTATTCGCATACAACGAGCGATCCAGAATATTGTCGCGAATGTAGCCGACATCAGAAGTATCAATCACGTTGTCATGATTGAAATCCGCTTTGATCGAATCCGATGCCGTCAACGTGATCTTTGTATTGAGGAAATCAACGAGCGATGTAATATCGGCAACGTTAATCGCAATATCCTTGTTCAGATCGCCGTAGATAAAGTACGCATTAGCTGCAAAGAGTGCCGCAGGAACATTGTTGACAGCTGCTTCAACAGTGTATGTGCCTGCCCTTGTTCCCATCCGCAGATAGGTCGAGGCAATACCGTTCGAATTGGTTACGACAACCGTATCACGCAGCGCTTGCTGCAATGCATTCGCAGGGGCGGATGCTATGCGGAAGCGGACTGTATCGTTCGGAACCGCGTTGTCGCCGCGGTCGCGGACGGAGACGACAAAGGCAGTATCCAATTCCGTTTCCGTCGGATTGACCTGACGATCTCCGAAGAGTTGTGCTAGCACAGTCGCAGTACCGTTGGTTGCCAGCGCGGTAAATGTTGCCTCCAGCGCTGCCGTCCCTGCCACATCCGCTGTCATGTTCTTCCGGTTCTTACCTTTCACGACCGGTGTCGCCGTCGGAATGATTGCCTTTACGGTATAGGTTCCAACCTTGCTGCCAAGTGTCAGTGTTGTAACTGAGGTTCCCGTAGAATCGGTATTTCCGCCGGTGCTACTCAGAACAGCGCTGGTATCGCCCGCAGGTTTCTCCGTTATAGCGAACTGAATGTTCTGCACCGGAACGGCATTGTCGCCGATATCAAGCACACGCAGGGTGAATGGAATATCAAGTGATGAGAGGATCGGCTTGATCTGATCCTGTCCTGCTGTGGCGATCATTGCAACTGCCGCACCATGCATAGCGGACGCCGTAAAGAAGGTATCCCGTAAACCGGTACTGGTCGCTCTGATCCTGTATGTGCCAACCTTGTTACCAAGTGTCAGCAGTGTCCGAACTGTGCCGTCGGCAGAGGTCGAAACCGAGGTTACACTCAGCTGCTGACCGGTGGCATTCGCCGGAACAGTATCAAACGCAAACTGCACTGGTACGTTCGGAACACCGTTTCCGCCCATATCATTAATCCGCAGGACGAATTCGTTCTGCAGAGCCGATATGATCGTTGCGGATTGACCGTTGCCGGAGACACTCACCATTGCAGCAGCAGTGCCGACCGATGCCGTCGCGGTAAATATTTGCGCCGGAATACCATTAACAGCTGCATTGACCTTATACGATCCGGTTTTATATCCCAACGACAGTCGTGTAGATGCCTGCCCATTCGCTTTGCTCAGCATGGTGTCCACACTCAGATCCGCTCCTGCACCATTCGCCGTCAGAGAATCAATGGTGAAGACTACTATTGCGCTGTCTACCGTATTGCCATACATGTCGCGGACCTCTACCACAAAGTCATTCGCAAGTATGCTGTTGATAGGCATTATTTGGCCGTTACCCGAAAGCTGTGCCAGAGAGGACGGAGCTGCAGCATGTGCATTCACCGTGAATGTCGCCGGAGTTCCGACGTGCGTGTTTTCCGCACGGACGAGATAAGGTCCGGCCTTTGTTCCCAGCGTAAGGATCGATGTTGCTTTGCCTAACGCATCCGTCACTACGGACGAATTGCTCAAACTGCCCGTATCCGAACCTTGTGGGAAGGATACGATCTTGAACCGCACCGTATCGTTGTTCACCGGGTTCTGACCGATATCGAACAAGGTTACCTGTAAAGGATCCACAGCTGTGCCTACAATTCCGTTGATATTTGTTGCACCGATCGTTGCAATTTGTGCCGCAATACCAACGGTGGCAGTCGCCAGGAACCGGACAGGATCCGGAATACCGTCAACTTTCGCCGATACACCGTATGTTCCGACCTTCTCGCCCAATGTCAGTACCGTCCATGCAATTCCAAGTGAATTGGTACGCATGCTGTCCACGCTCAAATCTTGGTCAAGTGCGAATGGCGATGGAATTGAATCGATCGTAAACTTCACCCATGTGCTGTCGATCGGATTCCCGCCGATATCCGTAACCGCTACGATGAACGCGGAATCCAATTGCGCTAATATCGGTTTGCTTTCCGGCACGATCGTCATCTTCGCCAACGATTGTGGTACGCCGTGTTTCGCTATCGTATTGATCCTCACCGTATCGAGAGACGGCGATGTTGCGATCATTTGGTATTCGCCCACTTTGCTGCCCAACGTTAACACCGTCGATGCAATACCAAGCTCGTTTGTTACAGTATTTGTATCGCTCAGGCTTCCTCCGGCGATCACTGACGGCCGGGTGGTGATGGTAAATGATACGCTCACTCCGCTAACCGGCGAACCGAATATATCCGTCACCCGTATTTTTATTGTATCGAGCGTCGTGAGGATCACGGGATCGACTGTTTGCACACCGGCCAATGCAATAGAGACAGGAATACCGGCTCCGCCTTGGAGCGGTCCGATAGCACGAACCGTATCGCCTGCAGTCCATATTCCTTTGATCTGAACATTCGTTTTAGAAATTGTGCGCAGTAACGTATCAACGACCGGAATATGCCGCTGCCAGTGTGCGCCGTTATCAACGGAACGCCACAACTGCAGATTGTGCACGTCGTGTCCATTCAATTCGCTGTCGCTGAATTTGAACATCACCGATCCGACCGCAGTTGCATCGGTCGGCTGCACTTCATAATACCGCCGGATGGATTCATTGCCATTGCCGAACTGGACCGAATCCGATACGCGGATAATATTCGTTGTACCGGGTGCGACCGAACTCCAGCTGACCGTTGCGCCGATCTGTCCGAAATCAGAAGAGGTCGTTCCGCCGGACAGATTTACAGTTTTCTGGATGGCACCGTTCATGACGCCGTTTTCAAACAATGAATCACCTAGTGTGACGATGTTCCCCTTCAGAATATTCAGCGTCACTGATGATCCGATCGTAAGATTCTTTTGGACTGAGAAATTCCCGCCCGATGTTGTTTTTGTCCCTGTTCCCAGCAGCCGGACATATTGATATTGCGCCGCGGAAAGGGTCTGATTTGCACCAAACAACTCGAATGTTCCGTTGAACGTTGCCGGCACTCCGGCTATTGTATCGTGTATTCGTAAGATTCCTGTATTGTTGATCTGTCCTCTGTTATTAAATCGCTGTGCAATTGCAACATTGCTTACTAATAAAATGATGATGAACCATAGAGACACTCTCGAGAATGTGAATGAAGAATCACGATTGAGCAACAAGAACAGCCGTGCGATGACATGAGACTTGAAGCCTCTGCCTACACGTTCTCCTGCGCTATGTGTATGCGCAGAATTGCCGTTACCGAATGGTGGGCAGGAACCGGGAAACCTTCCGGATTCCTGACCGAGTATCCGGCCGGACCTTGCACGAGAATCGTCATGATGGAATATCATCCATCCGACTCCCCGCGCGAGCGATGTACTGTTTCTTGTTTTCATAGGATAACCTATACCGTTAATTGCTTTTGAAAACGGAGCCGTCAATTCTTCTGCTTAGCTGAAACCACACACTCTTCCACCGGCGGTTTTGGATAAGCCTAAGTACGGCTGCAATAATGTTCGTTTTCAATTCTTTCATACTATTCTCTTGGTGCCCTTTTGTTGTGTTGCTTGTTGCTGCATCAAACAACCGACCCAGGTGGAAGGTGAAAAGGAGCACTAAACACCTTCCACGCTGGATCATGATGTCATTCTAAGAGAAGATCTTTTCTGTGACCGTAACTGCTGGCCCGATAAGAAGTGAGCAGCTTCTCATCTAACATTCCAGAAAAAATACATTCGTTGTTCTTTCTATAATGAAAACGCATGGAACGAATTCCTTCTATTGATCAATGGACAATGCCGCTTGATCGTGTATTGCCTGTTCTTTTCTATGTGAAACGACGGAGATTTCATCGATGCACTCCCAATTTCTCCGAATGCCATATCTTCAATCTCTCTACGTCAATTGAGTGTTTCGTATGGTCACAATTGGGCACACTACTCCCTGTACTGTTTCCACCATTACTGCCGGGTCCTCTTTTCTGTAGGGGCGGACTATTCCCTCTGACTCCATCCGACGAAAACGGAATGATGACATATCTGTGCGATCCCCTACACAATCCTTTCGCAGCAGTCTTCTCTGGTGCGAATGGTACGGGCACACTTCTCCTTCTGCATCGTTCATCCGCAGTATTTCTTAGACCGTCCCGCTGCGGCGGACTTTCCCCGATGTCAACATCTCTCACTCCAGGTTCCGCGAGATACCGTTGCGGTCCCAAATCGGTCTCTTTCTGGACAATCCCTTGTGTCCCGTTACGAACGGGTGCACTCCTTCCTCTGCACCGATGGAACGCAGTATTCAATGGACCATCCCGCAATGGCGGACTCTCTCCGACATCTCGTACCATCGGATCCTCAGGATTGCATATTGACTTCATGAGTATATCCGTTGGTGCTGTGATTCGTGCCCCGTCACGGAAGGACACACTCCTCCCTCGGTCATCATCAACCACCCGAGGCGATGGACCAACGTGTAACGGCGGACTCTTCCCAACATCGACTTCAGTCAATGCTTGAAAGACGGGAGTTCTTCCTCCCGGGAAAATATGTTCGCGCAGTTCAGACTGTGGCCATAGCAAAACCTTCGGTAGATCACCTCGCGGAGGTGAAATTCCTTTGGGTATTGCATTCATGGGCCCGAATGACCGGACATCATCATTGCCGTCCACAGAAATGGTGCTTCTGCCTTTGACGACACTATGCAATGTATCCCGGGCTGTTGACATTCCTCCGTCCTGACGGAATGTCTTGCCATCATGCGTCGAACATCTGAATAGCCGTATGTTCGGATTATTTGTTTTCATTGTGCTGCTCCAAAAGTACAGTCACTTCAGTACTACACATCGTTGATGTTCACTAATGATCCGGCTGTTCATCGCACACCGTCCGGCAGGCGGCCGAGAACCTGGTCACCTGTCTTCAGGATCATGCCGAATGAATTCCGCGATCGATCATGATCAATCTATGTCTTACTGAACCGTGATCGTACCTTGGTTCGTCACGACACCGTCGTTGTCGAAGTTGCCGGTTACCGTCAACACTCCGGTTCCACTTACCGTCAGGTTGCTGGAGACCAATGTGTATGAAGCTGTTGTTGTTGCACCGGCAAGTGTCATAGTGCCAGGTCCCGTGAAGAGCAATGAACCGTAGGCACCGTTAACCAGCGATGATGCGCCAACGCCATAGAGCTCTGTTGCACCAGTACCGCCGATGTATGTGTTGCTGGATGCCCACATCGTTTTACCACTGTTGTCAACCGTACCGGCAAGTGCACCCGCTGTTGTGAAGGATCCGAAATCAAGAGTGTTGTTCGCGCTGATGGACAGATTGTTTGCAACAGTCAAGTTTCCAACGGTAAGTGTTTTATGTGTTGATGTATCTGCTGAACCGCTGATCGTCACATTGTTGTACGATTCTGCCGCACCGCCAAGGACGTTCTGTGCAGATGTTCCAGCATACGCAAAAGTGCCGGATCCGTAGCTACGATCTGCTCCGCCGGTCGTATAGGTACCTGTAACTGTAACGGTTCCCGCTGGGAAGTTCTTCTGACCAGTTGCGCCGGTTCCATTAGCAAGCGTAAGGTTCGTGTAGGAAGCTGCACCCAGTGTCTGCGTGGTTGTTGCACGGTTGTAAATGAACGTACCTGCGATTGTATGTGCCGCACCGAAGGTAACTGTGCCGCCGGTCTGGATCGTTCCACCGTTGGTGATGTTCGATGTTCCCGTTGTGGTCAATGCATTTGCCGCTAAGTCAAAGATACCGGTTCCATTGGTAAGCGTACCGCCTGCTGCGATCGATACTGTTGCTGCACCTGTGTTGACAGTCTTTGTGCCGCCGTTTGCGATGGTCAGGTTATAGTAGTTGGCACCGGTAACGTCCTGACTGCCGGAATTATTATACACCACTGTTGCACTCGCTGCATCTGCCGTAAAGGTTCCAGAATTACTGAACGGTGTTGCTGCATTCAGTGTAAGGGTATTGCTTGCACCAACCGCAAATTCCGTTGATGCTGCGATCGTCACAAGACCTTCCACTGCAACGCTTGCAGCAAGTGTTTTTGCAAACGAACCGCCGCCGGTCAGTGTCAACGCACCGTAGGTGTTGTTCTTTACTGTTGCAGAAACCGTCTGAATAGCAGCTGCTTTGTAATCTACTGCACCTGTATCAGTTGAAAAATTTGCTGCCGTTGTATTGGTCAGAGCATTGCCGATACGAATTAAACTGGCCGCCTTTGAATTATACGTTGTGCCGGTAGAATTCGTAAAACTTCCATCGACGTTGATCGTACCGCCAGTGGTGTTTGTTAAATCTTGGTTGAAGGTCATTCCATTCAACGTGCCGTTGCTGTTCACGTAATCGCCTGTTGTATGGATGGTGCTGGAATTGTACACTTTTCCTGCTGCCGTCCGGTAATTCTGGAATGTGCCGGTATTGAGTGTACTGGTATTAACGAGTGTCCCGTTGTTCTTGAAAGTTCCCTGACCGAAAGCCAGCGAGGAAACGAGGACAAAGATCAATATTGCGATTGCGTTTTTCATAACGTTGCTCCTTTTAGATATTGTGTTGTTGAATAAATGGTGGCTGTTTGTGCCTAACCAGTTGCTGCTGTTCGAACTGTTGCTTTCTTGCGTTTTCATTGTGAACTCCTAGAATTTTGTGAATGTTAATTTTTTAATTTTCATACTTCTTACAACGTGATAGGATGACTGCTCTTGCTCAGAGAGCACTTCGCCCATCACTCCTTACTGCTACGGCGGATGTTCGCTTTGTCGTTTCATATCTTCCTCCTTTCTGTTCATATTGATGAATATGTTATGGTACATTGATCGTACCGTTGTTGGTAATTATTCCATCATTGTTCAAATCCATTCCGGTAATAGTCAAAACACCTGTGCCGGAAATCGTCAAGTTGCTTGAAACCGTTACGCCGACAGAAGCATCGCCGCCTGTCGCCGTCACTGCGCCTGAAACGGTCATTGTACCGCTGCCGGTAATTAGTATATTGCCGTAATTGGTTCCGGGCGCCACTGTTGTTGCACTTGATCCATAAAATTCTGTAACTCCTGTACCGGGAACGTAGGCATTGCTTGCAGACCATTTAATTTTTCCGCTGTTCACAGAACTTCCGCCAAACGACGAAGAACTATACGAACTCATTTCGAACGTATTTCCTGCATCGATCGTGAGAATATTTGAAACGATAATTGTGCCCGCGGCAGTCTTTGCGTTTGCAGCCGATGTATCCGCTGCGCCGGAGAGAGTAAGATTATAATATGTCATTGCAGGAATAGTCTGAGCACCACTGCCGTTGAAGACCATAGTAGATGTCCCCGCCGATGTTAACGCTCCTGCGCTCGGGCTAAAGATATTGCTGACATTGATCGTGCCAACCAATGTGTTTACGCCGCTGGTATTGCTGATGGTTAAATTATAATAGTTAAATGCAGGAATGGATTGACCGCCCGTCGCATTGTTGAAATCAACGGTAGATGTTCCGGCAGAGGTTAATGCGCCTGCGCTTGGAGTGAATAGATTGCTGACACCAACAGTTCCTACCAGCGTGTTCACACCGCTGGTATTGCTGATGGTCAAATTATAATAATCTATTGCTGGAATGGTCTGGCCACCAGTTGCATTATTGAAGTCAACAGTGCTTCCGGAGGTTGTATAGGTGCCTGTTCCGGCAGTAAATGTTCCAGCAATGCCGATCGTACCGCTTGATTGCAGCGTGATTGCTCCTGACGATGAAACAGTAAGGTCGCCATACTGTACTGCAGCAATTGTATGGGACGTACCGGCATATTCCACCGTACTGGCTGGATCCAGCGTTACTGTTGTATAATTTACCGGAAGAGGATTCGTGCCTCCGATAATCAGCGTTCCACCGGAACCAACGCTCAGAGTGCCGCCGGATGTTGTTCTGTTTGCGGTGAATGTGGAAAGATCAAGTGTTCCGTCAGTAATAGTAAGGTCGCCGATAATACTAATGCTTGCACCGAGCGTGACTGTTGTGCCTGCACCGGAGATATTCAGATTATCATATGTGCCAGCCGGCAGCAACTGATTCGTCCCGTAATATTCTATCTTACTGGTCGGGTCGAACGCGTGCGTTGTGTAGTTTGTCGGCAATGAAGTGCCCACACCACCGATACGGAGCGTGCATATTGCCGCGATCGTTAATGTCCCACCAGGTGATGTTCGGTTCGCGGCGAACGAAGTCAGATCAAAAGTACCTCCTGAGATCGTGAGATCGCCTGCCACAGTAGCCGTACCCAGAAGTGTCGAAGTACCGGTCCCGGAAATTGTCAGATTGTTGTAAGTAAAGTCTATCACATTTTGCGCACCTGTTCCGTTATAGTCGATGGTGCTTCCGGTAACCGTGTATAAGTTAGACCCCTTAGTGAATGTGCCGGCTACACCGATCGTACCGCTACTGGCAAGTGTACGGGCGCCGCTGGAGCTGCTGGTAAGATTGTAATAGTTGAATGCCAGGATTGATTGCGGTCCGCTTCCATTATAATCAACCGTCGTTCCATTCGCGGATGCGTCGGCAGTTGCTGTACCGGTAATGCTGAGAGTCCCTGCTACAGTAGTTGTTCCTGTAACAAAGGATTTTACTCCGGATGTGGCGAGAGTCAGATGATGATAGCTGATTGCGTTGACATTCTGCGCTCCCGCACCGTTGTACAAAATGGTAGCAGAGTTGGTAGTCGCATCTGCCGCTGCGCTTCCGGTCAACGACAGAACACCTGCAATACCCGTTGTTCCTGCTGCGAATGTTTTTGTGCCTGATGTGGCAAGGGTCAGGTGATGGTAATTGATTGCATTGACGGTCTGCGTACCGGCGCCGTTGTATTCTATTGTTGCGCTATTGGTGATGGCATCTGCTGATGCTGTTCCACCGATGGTGAATGTGTTTGCGATCCGACTTATTCCGGATGCAAAAGTTTTTGTTCCAGCGTTCGCAAGAGCGACATCATAATAATCCATTGCACCGACAACCTGTGCACCGCTTCCATTATAATTAATGGTTGTGGTATTGGTGATAGCATCAGCGGACGCAGAACCACCGAAGGTGAGGTCTCCGGTAATGTTTGTCGTACCCGATGCAAATGTTTTCACACCGCTGCCACTTAGTACTAAATTATTATATGTCTGCAGCGCTATTGATTGTGCTCCGGCATCGGTATATCCGATTGTTCCGCCGGTAATGCTTGTTGTTCCAATGACCGTCGGGAATGCTGTGGCGATATTGAACGTACCATTCGATTGGGCAAAGTTATTCGTAACGGAAAGTGAAATTCCTGCAGGTATTGTAACATTTGCGCTTGCGTTGTTTATGGTTACATCATGGGCTAATGTCGAAATGTTTACATTTATGGTGTTTGCACCGATAGTGACATCATTTGAACCCGTAGGAACTCCGGCGGGACTCCAATTTGCCGGATCGTTCCAACTTATACCATCGCCTAAACCGCTCCAGGATTTTGGCGCGCCAAGAATTTCCGTCAGCGTTCCAAAATTTGTTGACCCATTAGTGACGCCAACCATTGATGCGGTACCTGATTTTGTAATATCTCCGGTTGCAAGGGGATAACTAATATTTGGCCGGACGCGAACGTTCTGCCACGTTAAACTGTTTGTAACGCCAGTATTGCTTGAACTTGTTACTGTAAATGTAATTTGAGTGGTACTGATTGATGTAATCGCTAGAGAAGTACCGCTTGCAACAGCGTTAATGTTTCTCGAGTTGGCTCCGGCACCGGCGATACGCGTAACTAAAACTGTCGGTGCAGTTCCACCTACATCAAAAATAAAGCCGCTCGGCGCATTCATGATGATTGTTCCAGTACCGACATTAGCACTTGCCGCTTCACCATACAACGGTCCGGTCAAAGCAGTCCATGCACCGCTGGTAGAATCATCCGCTGAAATCGCACCGCCACCTGTTGCCGGCGTGATAGTAATTGATGCGGCAGTAATTGAAGCGCTTGTTCCAGCAGTTGGCGGCGGGCCACCGACATTGCTTGCCGTTATGGTCCATACTCCGACAGTGTTAAGGGTGAGGGTAAAATCTTTGGTGCCGCCAACCAAAGCCGCATCTGGAGGCAATGTTGCTGCACCATCTGTGGAGGTGATGGTAATGGTGTTTGTTG
>JBAYJG010000001.1:0-66637 GCA_041665225.1 Bacteroidota bacterium | reverse complement strand
TGTCCCGCATCCGGGTAGGCTCACAAGGCGGGATGTCGTCCCGATTTACGAAACACTTTGATCGGGACTCCAAAATTGGCTATTGTTTTTTGTTCTTTAACTGTAAAAATTGCCCGGGTGGTGAAATTGGCAGACACGCAGGTCTCAGAAGCCTGTGGCCGAAAGGCTGTGCTGGTTCAAGTCCAGTCCCGGGCACGAAAAAAACAAATGGCGCCTAATGGCGTCATTTGTTTTTTTAAATGATTTTCGGATTTGTCTTCCGTCCTGCTGAGCTCATAGTTTTTCTCTTAAGCGAAGTCCCGCCGTCCTTTGGCGGGATCCCGGGCACCGGATCGGCCTAATTCGAAAGGATTAGGCCGATTTTATTTTAAACCCGGGCATCAACACTCAACTTTTGGATTCTTACCAGACCCTGTTTCATAATCGTAATATCGTAATCGTAATTTTGATTGATTTAATAGTAAATCAAGGGATACGACCTTACGATCACGAAAAACAAAAATGCCACCGTCTCCGGTGGCATCGTAATTTTTGCAGTAGGACCGATTCTAAAATCCAAAAATTAAATCAGAAAACACTTCGTCGATCCAGCCTCGGCTGCTTCCCCGACCTATATCGAAGTAGAAGTATCTCTTTGGATCCGATGTAAGGCTTAAACAGTTGGGACCCATTTATCAACCGATGGGGATTTAGGGTAATTGATAAAAAAAGATTTGTCGTAATTGACACATATATTTTTGTAATTCCTATAGCAGAGAATCTTGATGGTAATTCTCCATATTTTCTTATTTGATTTTTGGCACAATATTCGTGTAATTAATATTGAAAATAGTTACAGGAACTAAGTGCATTAATTGACTGTTCAATATTACAGCGTGATAAATACAAAATTCCATAAAGCCATTCAGATAATACTACTCGTCGTTATGATACTGACATCGACCGGTTTTACTACCGTTGTTAGTTATTGCACGATGAGCAAATCTGCTGTCTGTTGCTGTGATATGGAAAATAGCTGCAAAAATGCAATGCCTTCGAAATCTCAGTCTGTAAAGGGTGTAAGTTCTTCATGCTTTAGTGAAAGAATTGCCGGCGGTATTAACGATATTAAGGCAACCCTTTCTACTGAAGTCATTACCAAAACTTTAACATTAGCTTTTGAAGTTGTTTTACCAGAGCTTCAACATCTTTACGTTACATCCGAAACTGTTTCTCACTCGTTTTTTTCCTCTAAGGATGACAACCCTCCCAGGGTCGATATTTACATCCAAGTAAGTTCTTTCCTCATTTAAGTTCTCCAAAGTGATTGCATAGTTGTTGGGTAACGCTCTATCAGCGTTATCTGATTTCAATTATCTTATTTGCTTTGGAGAAGTTATGATCGAAAGAATTATTGATTGGAGTGCCAAGAACCGCTTCATCGTTATTTTAATCTACGTTCTTATTACCGGATTCGGCATTTATGCAGTCATTAAACTGCCGGTTGATGCAATTCCGGATCTGTCCGAAAACCAAGTGATCGTCTTTACCGAATGGATGGGACGTTCACCGGAAATCGTTGAACAGCAAGTTACTTATTCTATCTCGTCTGCATTACAAGGTTTGCCTGAAGTAAAAGCAGTCCGAGCAACGTCGATGTTCGGTATGTCATTCGTCTTTGTGATTTTCAATGATAATACCGATCTGTATTTCGCACGAAACCGCGTTATTGAAAAACTCTCCCTTGTTCGCGCTCAACTCCCTCAAAATGTTACGCCCGTTCTTGGACCTGATGGAACCGGCGTTGGCCATGTCTTTTGGTATACCGTTGAAGGAAAGAATTACGATCTCGCAACCCTGCGATCTATCCAAGACTGGTATCTGAGATTTAAACTTGTCTCGGTTGAAGGCGTAGCTGAAATAGCCAGCATTGGCGGATTCGTAAAACAATATCAAGTTGATGTGAATCCCAATAAGTTGAGAGCTTACAATGTCACAATCGGAGAAGTTGCCAGCGCTATTCAACGAAACAATAATGAAGTTGGAGGCAAATTACTCGAAATCAGCGATGCCGAATATTTTGTAAGAGGTCAGGGATACATCACTTCAACAGAAGATGTTGAGAATGTCTTGGTTAAACAAGGACCGAACGGAATTCCAATTCTAGTGAAGAATGTTGCTACAGTGCAGCTTGGCGGAGATATTCGGCGAGGACTGTTGGATAAAGATGGCGAAGGTGAAGTCGTCGGCGGTATTGTTGTGATGCGAACCGGCGCAAATGCGCGCGAGGTCATTGACAGAGTGAAACAACGGATAGAAGAAATTAAACCAGGACTTCCCCCCGGCGTCGAAGTCGTCCCATCGTATGACCGGTCTACACTCATTGAAGCGGCAATCGGAACATTGGACCGCGCACTCATTGAAGCCAGTATAACCGTTGCAATAGTGGTGTCGATTTTCTTGCTCCACTTCCGATCAATCGTCAGGATATTAATTGAGCTGCCTGTTTCGATTTTGCTCGCATTTATATTAATGTATCTTTTCGGCATCACATCTAACATCATGTCTCTTGGTGGGATTGTCCTTGCGATTGGAGTTATCGTAGATTCCTCGGTGGTGTTGGTAGAGAACGCTTACCGAAACATTGCCAATGCCATAGCCAAAAAAGGACATCTGACGAACGATGAGTATCGTGATATTTCGATCATGTCGGCAAAACAAGTCGGCAGAGCAATCTTCTTTTCTGAACTCATCATCCTCGTTGGATTCCTTCCGGTGTTTTTACTCACTGGGCAGGAAGGCAAAATGTTCCATCCTCTGGCATATACAAAATCGTTTGTGATGATCGCTTCAGCAGCAGTCGTAATCACACTGATCCCAGTGTTAATGACAATGCTGATGCGTGGAAATTTCAAACCTGAAACAGGCAATCCTGTTACAAGGTTTTTCATTAAGATCTATGAACCTGTCATTCATTGGGTGTTGAAATATCGAAAAACAACAATTGCAATAAATATCATCGCATTGCTTATCACCGTTCCAATGCTTCTTTCGATCGGCTCTGAGTTTATGCCACCGTTGGATGAGGGTTCATTGCTCTATATGCCGGTTACCCTCCCCAATGCTTCTGTCACCGAAGTAGCACGAATCTTGTCTTTACAAGATAAGATCATTCACAGCGTTCCGGAAGTGCATCATGTTCTCGGTAAAGCCGGTCGCGCTGAAACAGCAACGGATAATGCCCCAATAAGCATGATCGAAACAATTATTATTCTGAAACCAAAGGAAGAATGGCGGCCGGGAATAACAAAAAAAGATATCGTCCAAGAATTGGATGCAAAGCTACAGATCCCCGGAACACGTAACGGTTGGACACAGCCTATCATCAACCGCATTAATATGCTTTCAACTGGTGTCAGAACAGATATCGGGTTTAAGATCTTCGGGGACAAACTTGATACACTTGAACACTATGCAATCAAAGCAGAACAAATATTAAAAGATGTTCCCGGGGCGGCTGATATCGTTGCTGAACGTATTGGCAACGGATACTATGTAGATATCGCACCAAAAAAAGAAATGCTCTCTCGATATGGTCTAAACATCGGTGACCTTCAAGATATTGTTGAAGTTGCTATCGGCGGACAAAACCTCGGCGTTGTGCTTGAAGGAAGAATGCGGTTCCCCATTCGAATGAGATTTGAACGGGAATATCGGGATAATATCGAAGAGTTGAATCGTCTGTTAATACCGGTTCGCTCGAGCATTGCATCTTCATCGATGTCAACACCTGCAGGTATGGGGCAGAGTGCACCATCCTCTGGATCAGGCGGAATGTCATCAATGGGATCATCGCAGCAGCCACAATCTCAACAAACACCGATTCAACAATCATCATTTGCTTCATCCTCATTGATGAGTCAATCTACCGCAAGCGAATTGACTTACGTTCCGCTATCCGAATTAGCTGATGTGAACGTTGTTACGGGACCGCCAATGATCAGCAGCGAAAATGGACAGCTTCGCGCCATTGTCTATATGAATGTTCGCGGTAGAGATATGGGTAATACGATGGAAGATGCGAAGAAGGCAATCATTCAGAATCTAAAACTCCCTGCGGGTTACTCCTATAATTGGAGCGGCCAATACGAACATAAGGTTCGTGCACAGCAGACACTGACATACATCATGCCGGTCGTATTTCTCATCATTTTTATTCTGCTCTATTTCACGTTCAAAGATTATATTGAATCGCTAGTCGTAATGCTTTCTGTGCCATTCGCTCTTATCGGCGGCGTTTATATGATCTACATTCTCGGATATAATTTATCTGTAGCGGTATGGGTCGGATTTATTGCGCTCTATGGCATTGCTGTTGAAACCGGCGTTGTCATGGTTGTTTACTTGCACGAAGCATTGGATAAGCGATTAAAAGCGCATCAACGCGGAGAACGGGGTGAAATAACAATGAAGGATATTTACGAAGCAACCGTTGAGGGTGCAGTTTTACGATTGCGTCCGAAACTGATGACGGTTGCCTGCAGTATGGTCGGACTTATACCAATAATGTGGTCCACTGGCGCTGGATCAGATGTCATGAAGCCGTTAACAGCGCCAATGATCGGCGGTTTGTTCACCTCTGCAGTTCACGTTCTCGTTGTCACACCCGTATTTTTCGTCATGATGAAAGAACGTGCGCTCAGAAAAGGCAAACTGGAAATATCAAAAATGGCAGACTTCATTAAGGAAGGAGAATAATCATGACAAACAAATATCTCAAACAGATCTTCTCTTTTCTTGTAGCAGTTGCAATCGTTCAGGCACAGTCTGTTGATTCATTAATCAGAGAAGGATTAAAGAATAATCCACAGCTGAAGTCATTTGAATATCAAATCCAAGCGACAGGCTTTCGGGCCAGTGCTTCACAAGCATTGCCTGCACCTACGGTTGGATTAGAATTCAGTCAAATTCCAACCAATAGTTTTAATGTTCTGAATGATGCTATCTCAAACAACATTTCCGTATCTCAAATGTTCATGCTTGGAGGTAAGCTTTCTGCTATGTCTGAAGTTGAGAAGAAGAAAGGAAAAGTGCTTGAACAGAACCAAGGATCTCTCGGCGTTCAACTGCGGGCTAAGATCAAGATGAATTACTATCAACTGTGGTTAGTTGACCATCAGATAGAGGTGCAACAACGGACAATATCGTTGCTTAATGAACTTGCACAGTTCATGCTGCCCCACGTTCAAACCAATAGAATGAGACAGGCAGACTTATTGACTATTCAAGCCGAGGTTTCATCGGAACAAACCAAACTTATAGAAAAGCGTTCAAAGCGAATCGATATTCAAAATACACTCCATTCGTTATTGGGCCGGGATGATTTTTCATCTGTCATCATCACCGATAGCATACTTACAACAAGTTCTATGATTGTTTCAGAGTTTCAATTGGCTGAAAAAGTAAAACAAGTCAATCCATCCCTTATCGCAATGGATAGAATGAAAGATATGAATGAATCAATGATTGTTTCAGCCGACAAAGACCTCATCCCTGATCTTATGGTGCAGGCAATGGTCATGCGAATGCCAAATGGCATGATCTTAACGGGTGGTTCACGTTCCGCAAATGCCATTCAACAAAGCGCAATGGGAATGCCGATGCAAGAGACCGATTGGATGTATAGTATTATGGCCTCAATTACTTTGCCATTTGCACCTTGGTCGGCAGAACGATCTACGAGCAAAGCAGATGAAATGCGTGCTACGAACTCAAGCATCGATGCTGAGAAGAATGCTATGCAGCGTGAAATGCTATCTTCTCTACGTTCAGCGATCAACAGATATACCACGGCAGACACACTTTCAAAACAATATATGACATCAATCATCCCTCTTACTCGTGAAGCAGCAGAAGCACAAACAATTGCTTATCAGACCGGTCAGGTTCCAATTTCAACAGTATTGGATTCACGAAGGATGGAATTAATGAAGCAAGACGACTATTTGATGACACTGGTAGATCGGCAGATGGCATTAACGGAAATAGAAATGATGGTCGGAGCACCCTTACAATAATTATGAACTTTATCATCAAGGTAAATTATATGAAATCACTCATCATCGCAGTCTCAATAGTCCTCGCTATCATTGTTTCATCATGCGGGAAATCTTCATCTCCAAAAACAGTATCCGCGGATTCAACGTCAACGGAACAAGCGGCAGATTATTATACATGTCCCATGCATCCACAAGTTCACTTGGACAAACCCGGAGTCTGTCCTATCTGTGGAATGGATCTTGTAAAAGCCAGCAACAGTCGAAAAATGGAAACGAGCTCAGACGAACCAATGATTCCGTTGAATGACAGAGATCAGATTCTGGCCAATGTGTCTACAGTTATCGTGAGCTACGAACCAATCGAGCATACAGTCCGTTCATACGGAACACTTGAGATACCTGAGCCGAATAAAACAATCATCAGCGCTCGTTTCAATGGACGCATTGAAAAATTATATGTCAATGCAGTTGGGTCAAAAGTCAAAAAAGGTCATCCATTATTCGATGTCTATAGCCCTGATATTGTGCAGGCGGAAAATGAATATCGCCAAGCTCTTACGAGTTCTTCTCAGACAAAGGACAATTTCTTATCCTATGCTAAATCAAAACTGCAATTGCTCGGTTTAACAGAAGAGCAAATTCGTAGTCTTGAAACAACAGAAAGTGTCCCGTTGGTGATTACCTATCACTCCCCTGCAACAGGCATTGTTATCGACAAAAAGATCGTTGAAGGAATATACGTTACCGAAGGAACATCACTCTATAATGTATCTGATATTTCGACGCTATGGAATATTGCCGACGTTTACGAAACCGACGCTTCCCACATTCGTGTTGGTGAACGGGCTACACTGGCTATCGCAAGTTTCCCTGATCAAACATTTCCAGCAACCGTGTCTTTAATTTATCCTGTCGTAAATCCACAATCAAGAACTGTAAAGGTCCGTTTGACGGTGAACAATACTGGCGGAAGACTAAAACCAAATATGTATACCGAGACAGTGTTTCAGAGAAAGAAAGATAAATCCCTTACCGTTCCAGTGAGCGCAGTTCTCATTACAGGGAAACGTAATCTTGTCTACATCAAGGCAGAACATGAGAACCATTTTGAAGCTCGTGAGATTGGAATTGGAACGCGATTCAACGGTAAGTATGAAGTGACCTGGGGATTAATGGAAGGTGAAGAAGTTGTCAGTGAAGGAGGTTATCTCATTGACTCCGAAAGCCAACTGAAAACCGGCGGCGGGTCAGGACATCAACATGGAGACGCAGGAACATCTACTTCCAAAACAGAGGAAGCACCAAAAGAACACAACCATTAACATGAATCTTTTAAGGAGAATAACTATGTCACAGAAAACAGTCTCGAAATATTTATTCCTGATGATTATAACATCGTCACTGATAATCGCTCAAGAACATCCTCATTGGGGTCGTTCGACACTGCGAATTCAAACACAAAATGATTCCAACACAAATGCACTGGATAATTTGCCGTCGAAGCCACAATCCAAGATGAATTTTATTTTGGCGACAACGATATCGTCAGCAAAGAAACTCGCGCAGGCGAATTCATATCCTGTAAAGCCAGGATCAAAAATGAATTTTATTCTGAATAGACAAATGTCAAATCAAAGTGAGAATGGTCAAAATGTTTTACCTAAAAAGCCAGCTTCGAAGTCTAATTTTTAGTTCATGTGTAGCAATGAATTCGCAATTACTTAAAATAGCTATCCTAATGGTAATTGGTATAACACTTTCTGTCGAGTTGAGATTATCGACTATGCTCATTCCAAAATAGTGATGATTTCTGGTATGGATGACAAAGATTTGGAAGCCGAACCAATGAAAGAATAGAGGCATATATGATATGTAAATCTTGTGGTATAAAGAATAAAGAGACGGCGACACATTGTTATGGTTGCGGAACAATACTTCAATCCGAAGTCAAACAACAAAAGAAGCATAAAAATAAAAATGTTCAGGTTGACCAATTCAATAAACATAAGAAACGGTTCGAGTCAAGATTGATGTTGCCTGTTTTAGGCGGAGTAGTTCTACTTATTGGATTCGTATTTTTGATCATTCCAAAAGGATCTCCCAAAACCCTGGTAACAAAAATAGATGAATCAAGTGTCGTGCGTTTGCAGTCAAAAACGGAAATCGTAGCAACTATGGATGATAAAAAAGACATTGTCGCTCAATTTATTTGCCCCTGTGGTAAATGTAAAATAATCGATGATCTCAAAGATTGTCATTGTAAACATCCGGGCGGAGCAGAAGCGATAAAGCAGTTTATCTATGAACGGATTCAGGAAAATAAGTATACACCGTTGCAAATAGTTGATATGGTATCTAATAAATATGGCGGCAGAACAACCCCATAAGACAATTCATCAATCATAAAGGAGATTCACAATGAAACATATTCAATTGTTCGCAATACTCGCAGTATTTGCTCTGGTTTTAGCCAACACATCTGCTATTATCGCTCAAGATAAAAAGGATAAATCATGCGCCGGAGGATGTTGTGGTGGAAAAGAGATGGCTATGGCAGACCCCAAGGGGGCAGGCATGCAGGACCACAACCAACATAAGCATGGACAAGACAAAAAAGATACTACAGCTAAAAAAGAAGAGATGAAGATGCAAGCAGAATACACTTGTCCAATGCATCCTGAGGTTAAATCTGATAAACCCGGTAAATGTCCAAAATGCAAAATGGATCTTGTTGAAGTAAAAAAAGATGGGAAAAAATCAATGATGAAACAAAAAATGGAAGCAATGAAAGATGGGAAGTATAATTGCTGCATCGAAGAACCGTGCGATGAATGTATAAATGCACACGGATCGTGTGATTGCAAGAAAGCTGTTAAAAATAATAAGCCGGTTTGCACCGAATGTTATGAAGGGTGGCAAAAAGGACATGGCGATGTACCAGGGAAAGAGGCGAAGGATATAAAAAAAGGACATAAACATTAACAAATTATAAATATCTAAGAGGAAGCATATGAAGTATCTCGTATTCGTCATTATTTCGACATTCGTAATCGGTTGTGCCAGTGATGATATGACCACAACCACGGATCCAGTGATCAGCAATTTCACAGTAAGCCCGTCAGACAATCAATCCGGTGTGTCCACTTCTTCAGCGATAACGTTGACGTTCGCAAAAGTAGTTGATCAAGGAGTGGTGGAGAAGAATTTCCGATTGATGAATGAACGCTCCTACCCTGATTCACTCTGTCCCGTGTCGTCAACAATGAACCATGGTCAAATGTCTATGTCGATGATGGACAGCATGAAGATGAATCATCTCGACAGTATCCATGTGTTATCAGGAAAGTTTTATTGGAGTACGGATGGAATGAGCTGCACATTCAAACCCGATTCAACTCTTTATCCAGGTATGCAGCATATGATTCATTTGCGTGATGGGATGGTGCGGATGATGGAATCTTCAATGGGTTCCATGGGAGCGATGGGCCGCAATGGTATGGGCTCAGGAATGGGAATGACATTTCACTTCACTACAGTCAGCAGCACATTAGGCGGCGGACATGACTCACATCATCCATAAGGAGTAATCTATGAAAAGCGTCCAATTGAAGATGGTATTATTTCTGATTATTGGTTTAACATTATCTTCGTGTATGCATGCAGTGATGATGGGAAGTCATGACGGCCACGAAGGAATGGAATCGGTATCCATTATGAAAGAAGTCTCCAGCGGTGACTATACACTTGCAATCAATGTCCCACCAATGGAAACAAATAAGGAAGTAACTATTGCAATAACTCTGAAATCGAAAAGCGGAGTTTCTGATAGTGCGATAGTTCACTATATGATAATGAAATCTGCAACTGATGATGCTTCTACCGGCCATGAACACAGTTCGAAGGACGATTCTGAACAGTTCAAACCAATTCATCAATCGGTTTCCCTGATTAACGGTACGGCGTCTGTTGCGCATACGCCAACAAGCACTGGCCAATTTACCCTTTCTGTTGAGACCATGGTCGATTCCGTAGCTCTCTCTACTGAATTGAATTTCATGGTTCACGAGAAAAAAGTAAAAGGCATGATGGGGATGATGGGAATGGGTGCTGATTGGGATTATCCGATTATCGGAGTATTGGCTATGAGTGCAATGATGATAACGATGTGGGCAATACGAGGAGGAATTTAAAAACCCTACTTAGTCATTTTCGTGGGGTTTGTTAAGGCCTAAAGGGAAACAGATCATTGCTTCCCCTTTTGTCTTTCAATGTGATTATGTATTTTCAACCTGTTTGGAAGGTCAGACAACAGTGCCATACGAACAAAACACACAGCAATCTCCCTCCTTCGGTTTTAATAATATTTTACAAGATTCGCATTGATAAAAATGAACGCAGGCATCTATCGGCATGATTTCATTTTTTGTGTGCCCGCAATTTGGACATTGAATTGTTGAAATATACGTTAATTCCATTGTGTCTTGATAAATATTAGATTCATGGTTTCACTATCGGATGATATTCCAAAATCAAAGATCTGAAGAGCAATTTTTTAATCAATAAATCAATCATTTCCATGATTCATATTTAAGACCGGGGACGCGAGAATAATGCTTAACATTATTCGTTATGAGTATTAATTCTCTTGATATCGCTTGCGATGCAATAAGCGTATCCATATCCCCGATTGGAATCCCTTTGGACTGTAAATAATGATCGACCTTACCAAATACAATGGCATCAGATTGTTGATATTCCACGATGCTAAATGGTGATAGAAAAGTATCAATCGCCGATCGCAATTTGTCAGGATTTGCACTGCCTGGAATCCCCGATTCGAACTCACACACTGTAACAACTGAGATCCCAATATCGCCCAATGGAATACTCTTAAATTTATCAATTACGCTTTTAGGACGTTTTCGAATGATATAGGAACAGATATCAGTATCTAAGAGGTATTTCATTCAAATCTCCGTCGTTTCTGATTCCTCGGCTCTCGTTTCGATTGCAAGAAGTCTGCAGGAAAATCCTCCAGACATTTTTCAAAAGCAGTCCATATATCTGTCTTTTCCATCAACAATATTCCTTCGGGCACTTTCTTAACATAAGCTTCTTTCCCCTTCAGCCGATATAACCGAGGAAGACGAATCGCTTGACTGCCGCCATTTTTAATGATTTTCACTGTTTGCATAATGCTCCTTTTGTATATACTATAATATATATACAAATTCTTTTCCATATTGTCAACGGATTCTTTATGCTGCATTTATTTTATGGATAAGTCTGAAGCACATGTATTTAAACAAAATCGTAAGAAACCGTAACAACCCAAGCAGCATCAGCCACTTAGACAAGTACAACTATGCTTTGCGTCAATAATTCATCTCCTTAACTCAGATATTTCTAATTTTGAATACCTATAGTATATTCACATTGTGATTCTGAATATTCGAACCGTAATTTCTTAAAGCTCGGCATCCCGGAAAACAACGTCAGCCGCCATCCGTTGGAAAATCCCATTGGCTCAGCGGGAAATCCCCAACGGTGGTCGACCTCTCCATCCGAGTTTTCATCGTGGAATACAATCGCTGCATACTCACCGTGCGGAATACTATCAATGACGATCACCGCTTTTCCATTCATAATGATGCCGCTTACTTTCCTGAAGGGCTTCTTTGGCATATCATCTTCCGCTCTGAATAAACTGACAACAGCCAATCCATTATTATGCTGAAATTGTTCTGCATGGATTGTGAGCGACTCTGTCCGTTGTTGTTGGAAGAATGTTTTCGTGAGAAGAAGTAAAAACAGCATATATGGTTTCCTTTGAGATTGAAATGATGATAGATATCTTTATTCATAAAATAATGTTATAATTTCAAAGCTTTGATTGGCTCAATGAAACTCGCTTTTCGAGCAGGAAATGCTCCGAATAATATTCCAATCACCAGTGAAATGAGAAATGATATTGCAACGGCTTGTATCGAAATACGAACGGCGAAGTCCGTCAAGGATCCAAGAAGCCATGTACCGATTACCCCGATAATAATGCCTGCGGCACCGCCGACGACACTGAGAATAACCGCCTCCAGTAAAAATTGAAAGACAATATCGCCTGTCGTCGCCCCGATCGCCATGCGCAGGCCGATTTCCGGAGTTCGTTCTTTGATGGAAAGCAGCATCGTCGCCAGAATTCCGACTCCGCCGACCAGAAGTGACAACACGCCGACACCAGTGATGAGCAATGTAATCGATTCGTTGGTTTCGCTTTCCACTTTCACTGCCGTGTAGACATTCTGTATCGTAAAGTCATCCTCTTTACTGCGTGCTTCCAATCTGTGCCGTTCTCTCAATACTGTTCGTATCTCTTTTTCCGTCTCGGGAATATCCTGCTTGCTATTCACTTTCACGTAAATATTTTTCAAGTAATCAACATTAAAGACTCTGCGCATCCCAGTGTTTAGTGGAATGAAAATCATATCATCTTCATTCGCTCCGTCGTAACTGACCCCCTTCGGTTTCAGCACACCGATGATCTCAAACGGGATGTTATTTATTTTTATCACCTCGCCGATCGGATTCACGCCGCGGAACAAATATTCCACGAACTTGTTTCCGATGACAGCCGTGCGAAGCGAAAGCTTATTGTCGTCCTGGTTGATAAACCTTCCCGACGCAACGGAGAAATTTCGTAGCGCAGAAAAGGCAGGATATGTCCCAATAATTCTGGCAATCGTTGCCCCCTCTTCATATTTCACCACGAGAGTTTGTTCCTGTGTTGGTGCAATGGCTGTTATGGATGGGCATGCTTCGACAATTGCCTCGACATCTTTTTCTTTCAACGTTATTGTTTTGTTTGCTTGACGTTTTCTGCCGGTTACTTCTTTGACAAGGCCTGCGTCAACGGTAATAACGTTGCTTCCCATTGATTCAATCTGCGAAAGCATTTTCCTCTGCGCTCCCTCGCCCAGCGATACGATAATGATGACGGAGGTAATTCCGACTGCGATACCAGCGAGCGATAACACGGCTCGCAATGGATTGAGAAACAACATACGCCTGACAGATTTTATGATTCGTAAAAGTTTCATATTCCATTTACCGTAACGAATCGATCGGTGAGAGACTTGCAGCCCTCTTTGCAGGGAAATATCCTGCGGCAATTCCCAGAAGCGCAGAAATGACGGAACAAGCTGCCACGGCACCCCATGATATTGTGAACGGTACATTCATGAATTTTACAATCTGCGTCAGAAGAAGAATGCCGACAACAATTCCCACAATACCGCTGACAACGGTGATTGACGATGCTTCGATTAAAAACTGCATTGCAATATCATTTGATGTTGCCCCGACCGCCTTTCGCAGCCCGATTTCTTTTACCCGCTCGTTCACTGAAATGAGCATAAGATTAACAATCACAATGCCTCCTACCAATAACGAGACAAGAGAAAGAAGCGGAAGATAGAGGTTGAATGTCCGTGTCACATTCGCAATCAATTCTTTTACCTTTATCGGCGTCATGACCATAAAATCGTCCCCCTCGTTTTGATTGATGGAATGACGTTCCCGCAAAATGGTTTTGATCTGTTCCGCAGTCGTTTCAACCACTGCATCGCTGCTGGTCTTGAATTTTGCCAGCATGATGTAATCAAGATTAACAACTCTTCGGAGCATCGTGTTCAACGGCACGAGAATTTCATTATCTTTGTCAGTTCCGTGCGGATCCATTCCACGCGGACCGATCACACCAACCACCTGAAAAGGAACATTGTCGATCTTTATCATCTGACCGATCGGATCTGATGTTCCCAACAAGCGTTCGCGTGCGTGCGGCGTTATCACAGCGACTCGTGCGAGACTTCGATTTTCCGTTTCGCTGAAAAATCTCCCCTCCGTAACGGTAAAATTGTGAACACTCTCCGCAGACGGCATGTGTCCGACCAGGTCAACCAGAACATTGTTGCCGTTTGCCTGCGATTCTTTTCCCGCTGAGGGGAGCATGGCATCCCATTCAGTGATACTCTCAATCCGCTGGACGATTTCCTGGATATCATCGAGTTTCAAACTGCCAGAAAATGCAATCGGACGGTTCGGTTCCATTCTCCCGCCGCCGGCAACGATCATTATCGTATTGGAACTGAAAAATTTCTTCACTTGTGATAATATTTTTTCTTCCGTCCCTTTACCGAGTGAAATGATCACCGTCAGCGCAGCAATGCCGATCATAACGCTGAGGATCATGAACGTGGCCCGCAATTTATGCGTCCATGCCGTTCTAAAACCACTGAGTATTATTCTTGTTTTTAACATGTGTTTCTCCTTATGTCGTTGATATGAAATCATAACAATCACAAGAAGTCATTTCTTAAATCACATTTGCTGTCATTTCGAACAAGCCTCGTATTTTTAATACTCAGCGATGTGAGAAATCTGGCCGTAGTGATAGATTTCTCATCCCGACAAAGTGCGTCGGGATTCGAAATGACAAATTGGTGATATTATTGAAACCACTTCTTAAAGTTCATAAGCCATTTTATTTCTTTGTGTGATGTGCTATTGTACGTATTTCTGTTCTTCAGATATTTTCCCGTCAACGATCTTGAATATTTTCTCTGCAGAGGAAGCGTTATTCAGATCGTGTGTAATAAGAACGATTGTCTTCCCTTGAGAGTGGAGTTGCTTGAAGATATTCATGATCTCCGCGCCGGATTCCGAGTCGAGATTGCCGGTCGGTTCGTCCGCTAAAATAATATCGGGATCGTTGACCAGAGCCCGGGCGATGGCAACACGCTGCTGCTGACCGCCGGATAATTCCGACGACGTATGATGCATTCTGTCTCCGAGACCGACCTGCTTTAACGCTTGCTCCGCCAGGCCGCCAATGTTCGTCCTGCTGGAATAGATCAGCGGCAGTTCCACATTTTCCTTTGCGGTGATTTTCGGCAACAAATGGAACTGCTGAAACACGAATCCGATTTTCTTGTTTCGTATTTCGGCAAGCTCATCAATGCTCATCGTTGCGACTTCTTTCCCCTCGAACTTGTAACTGCCGGAATCAGGAAGATCGAGCAAACCGAGAATATTCATAAGGCTCGATTTACCGGACCCGGAGGGACCGACGATGGCTGCGAATACACCTGGCTGGATATGCAGAGTTGCATTGTTCACGGCATAAACCGGTTTTGCGTTTTCTTTTGTGTACGTTTTGTTCAATTGTGCAACCGATATCATGGTGCCTCCTTTTGTTGATGGTTATTTCACTATCACTTTTTCTTTTTCAATAAGTCCAGAAACTACTTCATAATATTTCTTATCGCTGATCCCGGCGGATATGTAGCGCTTTTCTGTTCTGTCGCCGTTCAGAACTGTAACGAACACCTTTTCACCTTCTGAATGAACGGCACTCTTCGGAACAGTCAGCACGTTCTTTTTCATGTGAGTAAACGTTTGGACTGTCGCGGTCATTTCAGGACGAAGAGCTTTTCCTTTGGGATGGTTAATTTTCACGACAGTAATGTAGTTCACAACATTATTTTGGATTTCCGCTTTGGGATAGATCGTCTCGACGACCCCTTCAAACTGCTCGCCAGGATATGTATCCACAGTGTAGAAGACATTTTGACCCTTAATGATTCTGCCAATATCCGTTTCGTCGATATACATCCACAGTTCAAGTTGATCCAAATCGATAATGGTGACGAATGTCGGCGACAGGAATCCGGCTGCCACAGTCTCCCCTTCCTGAGTCGATATTGAGGCAACAACGCCGTTGATGGGAGATACTATGTTTGTATACCCGAGCTGGAGACTGGCATACTCGTACTCCGCTTCTGCCTGTTGCAATCTGGCGGCGGCAAGTTCACAACGCTGTGACGATGCCTCGAATTGCTGGAGAGAAATCACATGTTGTTCATACAATATCTTCTGTCGATGATACTCCATCTCGGCATACTTTTTTTCTGTTGCGGCTACTTCCTTCAGTGCTGACATTTTATCTTTTTGGGATTGATAGGTTCTCGGGTCGATAAGAGCGAGCGGGTCATTTTTCTTTACGTTCGAACCGGTTTTGACAAAAAGACTTTTGACAACACCCGACACCTGTGCACCTACTTTCACTTCAGCGCCGACTTTCGGTTTAATGATCCCAGTTGCGATAATGGATTGACTGAGATCCCTTCGCTGCACCGTAACGGCGGCCAGCTCTGAAATCTCTCCTTGGTCGCTGTTGCTAGAAGCGATGAAAAAGTAAGTTACTGTTGTAACAAACACGATAGCGAGAGAAGCGGAAAGTATTTTTTTCATATAGTTGTATTGATAATGATCTGGGAAGAAAGACCGGACATCTTTCCGATTATTAAAATTTTGATACAAAGATACGGCAGTCGAAAGCGGAAAACGTCCCGATGTATCCTTTAGGACAACAACTTTCAGAGATGTGTGAAACCAGTGAAATTAGCTGAGATTTTTACGGTATTCGGTGGGTGTCAGGCCGGTAAATTTCTTAAAAACCGATTGGAATGCCGATTTAGAGGAGAATCCTGCTTGGTGTGCCAGGCTTAAAATCGTGAAGTTTTTGTTCCTGGGATCAGTAATTAGTCTTTTTACTTCTTCTACTCTGTATCTATTGATAAATGTATAAAAGTTTTCTCCGGTTGCACTATTAATCAGCGATGAGAGCTGATTACGGGTCATACCGACTTGTCCGGAAAGATCGGTAAGAGTAAGGGTTTCATTAAGGTATGGTTTTATTTCTTCAAGATATGTGGTAAGTTTTTTAAGAGACTCGCCGTTGTTCGCCGATGTTTGAATCTTTGACTTCCCCGGCTGGGGGTTGCGTATTTTTTCGTCTTGGGCAGCATTGATCGAAAGGACTTCTTCTTGAAATAATCCGTTGTGTCCGAGTGCAAAAATTGTACAGGAAAGTCCAAAGCAAACAATAGTATCAATATCATTGTAGTAATCGGTGTGGAATGCGATAATAACAGTCAGAACAAGCAGAAAAAGGAATATGCCGAAGAGATGGAGAAAATCCTTCATCCAGGAAAGTGTTTTTCCCTCCAGGTTTGAAAATTCAGATTCCACTGCGATTCTATGTCTTTGCAGAACGGACAGGATTCGCCACCAGTAAAAGCCAAATTGAAAAACAATCAGCGCCCAGACAATTTTGCTAATGGCCAATCCGTTCACAGTCAAGAAGTCTGCGTACGGAGAGGTGCTGTGAGTCCATACCGGCAATAAAAAGAAGATCAGCATGACAAAGGGGAAGAAATGAAGAACATCTTTCCGGACAATCTTCCTGATGCTGGTAAGTTTATAAATGTAGAAGGAAAGAAGCGGACCGATAAGAAGAATGAACGGTTGTCGTATTTTGTAGGGACTGTC
The DNA here is from genome assembly GCA_041665225.1 of Bacteroidota bacterium. Lineage (GTDB taxonomy): Bacteria > Bacteroidota > Ignavibacteria > UBA10030 > UBA8401 > UBA8401. The sequence continues at coordinate 49,211 of JBAYJG010000001.1, read as the reverse complement.
AAAAACCTCTGTGGTAAGAAGCGAGTGCAGAATGCTTACAGAAAGAACGATCAGCAATGCAGCCAAATATTTGTTTGAAGTTTTTTCCTTATTCCTTTTTGTTGTGAGTAGCATGCCAAGGAAAAAACCCTGTGCGGCTCCAGCGCTGATAATTATTTCAATTATTTTGGAAATTAAAGGGGGAAAATTCATCGGTTTACTGCATTAATATAACGCTGCAAATCTGGGGTCATCATTTCCAAGTTTCATATTTAAGAGCGTGTACACGGGAATAATGCTTAACATTATTCGTGATGAGAATTAACTCTCGCGACATTGCTTGCGAAGCAATAAGCGTATCCAAATCTCCTATAGGAATCCCTTTGGACTGGAGATAAAAGTCTACTTTACCAAAGGCAATGGCATCAGATTGTTGATATTCCACGATACTAAATGGTGAAAGAAACGTATCAATTGCCGATCGCAATCTATCCGGATGCGAGCTTCCTGGTATACCAGATTCGAGATCACACACTGTAATAACCGAGATCCCAATATCACCCAATGGAATACTCTTAAATTTATCGATCGCGCTTTTAGGGCGCTTTCGAACAATATAAGAACAGATGTTAGTATCCAACAAGTATTTCATTCAAATCTCTGTCTTTTCTGACTCCTTGGTTCTCGTTTCGTCTGTAAGAAGTCAGCAGGAAAATCTTCTAAGCATTTTTCGAATGCTGTCCATATATCTGCCTTTTCCATTAACAGGAGCCCTTCCGGGACTTTCTTGAAATATGCTTCCTTCCCCTACAGACGATATATACGAGGAAGACGTATTGCCTGACTGCCGCCGTTTTTAATGATGTTGACTGTTTGCAAATTGCTCCTTTTGTATACACTATAATATATATACAGAGACCTCTGAAATATTATTGTTCTAATGTCATTTTGAGCGAAGCCCCAACGGGGCAAGCGAGAAATCTCAGACCGTAAATTCGGCAAAAAAAACGAGATCGTAATAAGACACATCTTCCACTTAAGCTCTTGACTAATTTAGAATTACGCTTTGAATCAATACTTCATCTCGTTGAGAACCAGAAACTGAGCAGCTGACTTTCTACCCGTTCCAGGTGCATTAAAACAGAAACAACGTCCCTGGGACGCTGTTTCTGTTTTAAACGGCATTGGATTGAATTTCCGTCCAGCTGAATCTTGAATTATCTCCTGGGTTGCGAAGTCCCGACGATGTCTTTCAGAATCCCAGACTTATCAATCATTTTAAGAGAACGGAATACTCAGGATTTCTTTTTTTCCGCTTTGAGTATTTTAAGTTCCAGGGAGACTTGTTCGTATGCTTCTTCCAGTTTTTTGAATTCCGTCAAATCAATTAAAGCAATCTGGCAACGTTGTTCACCTCCCGGTGTTCCCTCCAGTGCAACACCTTCCATCAAAACATGAAACACTTTCTTATCTTTGTTTACCACTTTTAATTTGCAGGATTGTTTTTCGGACGCCGAAAAGACTGATTTCATAAACGAAGTAAATATGTTCTTTTCTTCGTGCACGATATATGAAAGGAATGATTTTCCCATCAATTTACTTCGTTCAACCCCGAACATCCTTGCACCGTTCACATTCACCTTTGTAATGTTCCCTTCAGGATCGAGAGCAAAATACGGCAGCGGCGAGAAATCGAACAGATTGACATATTTATTCCTCGATGCCTCCAATTCTTCTTCCGTTATTCGCAACTCTTCATTCTGATGTTCCAGTTCAATTTGATTGATCTGGAGCAGTTCAATTAACTTTTTCAGATCTCCGCTTCCTGAACCGGCTTTCTTCAAGATTTTTGTACGATAGCGTTTCTTTCCATTCTTTCCAGGTTTTTTTTGGGATTGTTTTTTTACCGGTTTCATTATCGTGTCCCCTGTTTTGTTAATGTTGGTATTCAATCGCAAGCAGAATGAGTTTTGTCTCTTTTGTTCCATGAACCATCTGCCGACAATTTAATCGCAATTTCCTCTTCTCTCCATTGGTAAAACTATATTCAATTTCATAGTCATCAAAACTATTTTTATCAGGAATGATTTCTTCAAGAAGTACACGCAGCTGAGGCAGATCCCATTTTTTATCGTCAAGATCATAGATATATTTGCCTACCGTACGTTCGCTGACCGAATTGAACATCTTGTAGAATGATCGATTTGCAGAAATGACTTTTAGATCTTTATCAAGGATGATCAGTGATTCCCTGACCGTATCAATAATACTTTCTGCATACTCACGCGCTAGCTGAATCTCTTTGCTCAGGACAGCAATCGCCTCTGCAGTTTCTTTCAATTTTTGGATATCAGAAAATGTAATAACAACACCGTCAATAACATTGCTGGTCGTTCGATAGGGCATGATCCGCATTTGATACCAGAGTGCGTCGTTGGTTTGTAATTCCATTTGTTTGAACACAAGTGTCCGCAGCACCTCTCTCGCATCTTCCACTAACTTATCATATTTAAATTTTGCGGCCAGATGGTCTATCGGTCTTCCGACGTCGGAACTAATAAGATTGACTACTTTCACTGCATGCTGTGTAAATCGTTTGATACAGAGATTATTATCGAGGAAAATGGTCGGAATTTCATTGCTGTCCAGAAGGTTTTTCATGTCGCTGTTCACCACCGACAACTCATCATTCTTGTTCTGCAACTCGGTGTTGACCGTGATCAATTCTTCATTAAGCGATTGCAATTCTTCCTTCGAGGTTTCCAGTTCTTCATTTGAGCTTTGCATCTCTTCGTTGGTCGACTGCATCTCTTCGTTGGAGGATTTCAGTTCTTCATTGGACGTTTCGAGCTCTTCAACGGCTGACCGCAGATTCTCTTTCGTTGATTTTAATTCGTGCTCAAGTTCTTTGATTATTTTCTCCGATTTCTTCTCGTAATGCGTTGATTTCGGCATTACTGCTTTCTTCTGCGGAAGTATCTCCTCAAAAATGATCAGCAGCGAGCCGGACATTTCCGCCGGTTCGGTGATCGGTTTCACGGTAAGAGTAATGAGCTCTGAAGTCCCGCTCAGTTTTATTTTTATCCCTTCGACTGTGACCGGTTTTTTGGTTGAAATTGCCTTTCTGACCAGAACCGGAAGTTCCTGCTTTAAACCTCCGCGCGCTATATCAAAAATATTGATCTTCGCTTCGCCGTGGGCCAGCTCAAAATATTTACCGGCTTTCCCGTGGATATATAAAATATCTCCGTGATCGTTTGTGATTACACAATTGGGAGAGGTGTTTTCCAGAATGATCCTTTCGGAAATCTGAGCAATGTTCTTTGTATCATTTTTTTTCACTGAAATCTCTTTGATCTTTCCTGTTGCACGCGTGGAAGGAAACTCTAAGAACGGCTGTGCCGAATACGCTGAGTCTCTTCGTTTATAGATTTTCCATTTCGTGTCAACAACCGAGAATAGGTCAACGAATGCATTGATCGTTTCCGACGAACCGAGAAACAGTATGCCGTTTGGTGCAAGGCTGTAATGGAATATGGGGATCGTTTTTTTCTGTAATTCTGTATTGAAATAGATCAACAGATTGCGGCAGGTGATCAGATCGAGTTTGGTGAACGGAGGATCTTTAATAACGCTTTGTTGGGCAAAGACCAGCATCTCTCGGATCTCTTTCCGAATACGAAAACCATTGTCATCCGACGTAAAGAACCGAATCATCCGTTCTTTACTCACATCAGCTTCAATTCCGGAAAATGAACCAATGCGGGCTTTATCAATTGCCGCAGCATCGATATCGGTCGCGAATATTTGAACGTAAAGATTTTTCTTGACTTCATTCAGACATTCCCGAAGCGTAATAGCAATGGAGTACGCTTCTTCGCCAGTGGAGCATCCGGGAACCCAAATTCGTATCTGACCGTTGTCCGGTTTGCTCTTTACCATCTCCATGAGGATCTTTTTTAATTTCACGAACGATTCGGGATCCCTGAAAAAACTAGTCACGCCGATCAGCAGTTCCTTGAATAATGTCTCAATTTCCCCCGGGTTTTCCTGCAACAACCGGATATAATTTGGGAGATTATCCAATTGTGAAATGGAGATTCTTCGTTCTACGCGCCGGTAGATGGTATTCAGTTTGTACTGTGAGAAATCATGTCCGGTACGGTTTCTGAGCAGGATAAATACCTTCTGGAACGTATCGGGGATCTTTCCTTCGGAAATTGCTCTGTCTAAGAGAACGCCTCTTACTTTTTGATTTGCATATTTCAATAACTGTTCCGGCATCTCTTCCGGAGGAAGAATATAGTCGACCAATTCAGTTTTAATGGCGTTGCTCGGCATACTGTCAAATTTCGCCGACGCAGGATCTTGAACCATGACCATTCCCAATTCACTCTTCACCGCTTTTACACCAGCAGTACCATCTGACGCCATACCGGAAAGAATGATGCAAATTGCTTTCTCTCCAAGATCCGCAGCAAGCGACTTGAAGAAATAATCGATTGGAAGACGAAAGCCATGCGATTCCAGCGGTTCAATCAACTGGATCGTTCCATGAAGTATTGCTATGTCTCTATTTGCAGGAGCGACATAGACATGATTTGCTGCAACTTCCATTCCATCTTCTGCTTGGAATACTTTCATCAAAGTAGATTTTTGGATCAGTTCAGGCATGATGCTGACATGATTAGGATCCAAATGCGACACGACGATAAATGCCATGCCGGCGTCGGCTGGCATATGTTCGAAAAACCGTTCGAGTGCATCCAATCCACCCGCAGATGCACCAATGCCAATAACATAAAAGGAATTCTGTAAGGAAGGAATTGCAGTAATGAGTTTCTTTTTTTTGGCAGGATATCGTTTGGGAGTTGTTTTCTTTTTCATAACTTTCCCAACACCTTTTTACGGAACAGACAACAACTTAGAAAAAGCAGAAAAATCTATTTGGCCTATTTTCAAACTAACCATTTAATCTTCGATAAACCACCATTTTTAATAACCGAGACATCTGATGAAAAATCCAGCTGTACGGGATGTCCCGCAGTTTGTGATTCCGTCTTGGCGGGATTCAAAAAAGCGGAAATGCAAAGCGGCAATTCAGCATCTTCATATTTTATAAATATTCGCCAAGCAAGTTTCCGGTACATGTTCGGAATGTCGATTGTGACACCTCTTCCATCTCTTCGGAACGGGATTTCATTTGGAAAAACAATGAACAACCGCGCGGCACCGAAGGAGTCCTTCCCGAAGGGACACATCGTGTCGGACAAGCGACGGGGTTTTAGACCCAATAGAGAATAAAATTCATTTTTACGATAGTATCTCAACATGCCTCCCCATCTGGCAGCGGTCATGTTTGCAGTATTGAACCTTCTGTAATTTTGAACAACTTCTTCTGTTTTGTTTTTCCCTCCACATTTGCGTACAATCTTGCTATGCGTGGTCAAACAAGAATCCATTACTTTTTATTTTTTGCACTTTCGTTTCCGATACTTGCGGCATTCGGTAAGGATCAAGATTACAACAAACAACCGGTACTCTTTGTTTCGGACACTCAACAACCGATCTGGGTTGAAACACTCAGACTGCAGGAACACGCCAACGAAATTGCGACACAACACATCTATGACGCAATAGAACGAGAATCAACAGCGGCTGCAATTTTCCACCTCGGTGATATTACCTCCATTGGAATGTTTGAATCGTACTGGAAACCATTTGATGATTTTCAGTCAACAGTTCCGGCTCCAATATACCCGGTGATGGGCAATCACGATTATTTCTTCTTCCGGGATGCTGCGATGGAGCAATTTCGGAAACGATTTCCCGCCCTTCGTTCTTCATGGTATTCCGCAATTATCCAATCAGTTGCCGTCATTGCGCTGAACTCAAATTTCTCGGAATTGACCGACGATGAACGTATACAGCAGCAGACATGGTACCGGCAGCAGTTGCTGCGATTTGATTATGACCCGAAGGTTAACGCCATTATCGTTGTTTGCCATCATTCTCCATTCACCAATAGTACCATCGTTCATCCCTCCGAAGGCGTGCAAAAACATTTTCTGCCGCTGTTCTTTGCCGCACGTAAAACAGCGGCATTCATTTCTGGGCATGCACATTCCTATGAGCACTTTCAAATAAACGGCAAAGACTTTCTTGTTATCGGCGGAGGAGGAGGATTGCTCCATCCGCTGTTGACGCATTCCGCGCAGCGATATCAAGATTTATTCAGCCGGGAATCATCCATGCGATTTTTTCATTACCTCCAGTGCGACATTGGATCCCAATCATTGCTATTTTCAATTCATAAATTAAAACATAATTTTTCGGAATTTGAAGTTATTGATTCGATAAGGATTCGTTACACGAAGCCGTAATGCAAAAACTGTTTTCCATATTATTGCTCACTCTATTTCTCAATTCCCTCTCATTCGGACAAGAGTCATCTGCAGATCCCTTTATCAGTTTTCCAAAACCGTATAATAACGGAGTGGTACATTATTCCTTCGGAGCTTCTCTTTCCATCTATCCGCGCGCGATTGTGGAAGAGGAAATACGCCAAATACCGATGCTGAACGCCACAATTCGTTTCGGACTTCCCTCACATTTTTCTTTGGTCGCACAATTTTCGACTATATATATAACGAATGTTGTCTCTGCCGGAGCAATGTGGTCGTATCCAATCGGAGATGTTTCATTTTCAATTTCAGATGAATTTTCTTACTGGTTTGGATTTGCCGATCTGGATGGGTTTGATACGCAAGCGATGGGATTACTGAATCGTCCCGGTATCAGCGCAGGGATCGATATTGACGCATATAAAATCACGGCAAAAACTGAAATGTTGATCTTAATATCACAACACACGTATTTTGGCACGGCTTCGGTTGGCAGAGTGAAACCTGAAATTGCCGGTATTGTAACATCGCTGACACTGGAGCAGGATCTCTGGAATTCCACATTCATGTCCTTTGCATTCCGGGCGAATTACGCAAGACCAAATTATCAAGTATGGTTGGCATTTTCCGTGCAAGACCGGTGGTTGGTATTTCCCGACCTCCAAGTTTCGTTTCTCTTCTAATGAACAATGAATAATTATTCGACGACATTGACCGTAGTGTTGATCGCCTTCCTGGGATTTTCATGTACGCAGGACAATTCCGTTAATGTTCCGCTCTTTTCCAACGGCGGTACACTCACCAATACGCTTCCCATAGAATCAAAACAGTTGCAGTTATTTAATGGAGTATATGACGTGATTGAAGGATCAGACCAACTTGGGAAAGTGGTTGTTATTAAACAGAGCGGAAAAAAGTTATCCATTTTTTCCGGAAAGAATGTTGCGCTGTTTGTATTGCAGTCCGGAAGGATTGATTCCAATCTGATTTTTGAAGGGTATTGGCGATATGCACAAAGTCAGGATAATGGATTAGCCCGCTTTGTAATTTCCGCCGAACAAGGGGGTTCCTCTCTATTACGAGGTATTCCGCCGTCAGCATCGTTTAACTTTCGCGGAGCAATTGGAGACAAAACATCTGAACCAGGAACACCGATTGTGCTTCAATTTAACCGGCCATTAAAGGATACAGCGTTCACTATCCTTGCACACCGCGGCGGAGGGAGAAACTCCGATCAATTGCCGGAATCGGAAAATAGTCTCGGCATTATTCAACTGGCTGAGGAGTTCGGTGCGAATGGAATTGAAATTGATGTGCGGTTAACAAAGGACGGAAGCCCAATTTTGTATCATGATGATAATTTCAGTCCGCGGCTGATGAATAGTGAATACTTGATTGGACCTGTTTCCAACTACACATTTGCGGCCATCAGGACACTGGGCACATTAAAGAATGGAGAACAAATTCCCACACTTAAAGAAGCGCTTAACGTGGTTCTCAATTCTACAACATTATCAACAATCTGGCTGGACATCAAATCGCCAAGCACTATTGCACCTGCGGTAAAACTGCAGCAGGAATATAAACTGAAAGCCGCGGCTTTGGGAAGAACGCTGCATATCTACATCGGACTTCCCTCCGAAGAATTAGCAGATCAATACAAGAAGGAAAATCTCTTGGATACCGCAGATGCTCTCTGTGAATTATCATTGAGCGACGTGCGTGCGGTAAAAGCAAAAGTATGGGCGCCGCGGTGGACACTTGGTCCATTGCCGAATGAAGCCGAGCAAATGCGTTCTGAAGGAAGAAAGACCTTCGTTTGGACACTCGATCAGAAGGAGTTTATTCTTCCGTTTCTCACTGATGGAAAAATCGACGGAATCCTTACGAATTACCCATCGCTTGTTGCGTTTGAATATTATGCATTTTAATATCTGCAGATATATTTTCTTCTTTTCGATGTACGTTCTTGTTGCCCGCGGCCAAGAAACACCGGTGACAACATTTCGACTTTTCGTTGAGGCAGGAGGAGGGTATGCGTATAAGCTTAACAATCCAAAATCGACCTTCGGAAGTTATACACGGGACGGTATCGCCGGAACATTCAGATTAAAATGGGGTTCAAGTAATCTATTGGGAATAGGAATTGAAACCGGTTGGATTCCGATCTCATCCACCTCGGCAAAAAATTACAATTCTGAATTTGGGCCTATCGATCTATCGGCATCCACCTCTGCTGTTCCGCTGCTCGGGATTTTTTCCATGCAGCGATTGGGAATTCAACTCCATGCAGGTTTCGGATATTACCGGGTTCACGCAACAGCAACGGTAATGGGGGAAGCAATGGAGAGCTCGGAATGGAAAATGGGTTATCTGTTATCGTTGGGATATGGAAAGCTCATCACGCCAGATTATCGTATCGGTATGGAATTAAAATGGAACAATATCGTTGAACATCAAGTGTCCATTCTCTCGGTCCAGGCACGGATCATGGTTATGATATTCGGGGAATAAGATCGAAGCCTTCTCTTAGAAAAACACTCTCATCCAGGCTTCAATCTTTTCCTGCACTTGTTTACCGCCATATTCTGACTTCGAATTTCCCGCAAGAATCGTCGGCCAAAGTATAAATTCAATATTCGTTACCGGTTTGTAGTTCAATTGCAGGGAAAGCAAATAGCTGTTATCCGATATATTGTAGATTGTGTAAAGTGACGGCGTGAAGTATAATAAATCAAACGGTTCAGGATAAATAATTTTTGCGTAGAAATAATCTTGCATGAGCGTATTCCCGCGGAAGTATCTCATGGTGGTGTTCAGAGCAGAGTGCACGATAGCAGTATTATTTGTTACGACACTTTTTGCCAGGTATTCTGAATATTGTTGGTATTCACTACCTTTCATACCCAACTCATTATGATAATACTCAGCTATAAGTGTGACATTCGATGCGGTTAAGTACCGAGCACCCAAAACATACGATACATCGTCCCTCACCTGAACATATAACGAGTCGTGCTCTATACTATATCGAGCAACATTGTGTGATACACTGACCTCTCCATGTAGTTCAATGTTTTCTTTGAGATTCCGGGAAAAATCAAAACCATATTTATCCGGTCCGTTTCCATTGAGATATGTCATCAGATCAACATCAGTATCCCACAATAAGAAGTAGGATTTTACTGCGACATTCGTCCGCTCAATATCACCATAACGGCCGTTAAGAATTTCCGTTGACGGAACTACCGCAATCATCAGCGCAATATTTTGCAGCGCTTCGGAGTTTATACTTTTAATGTACTCCACGTTCGCAGAAAGTATACCTGCCTGTGCCAGCTCTGGATTTTCAGGATCCTTCACCGGATTGATATATCCCGTTGGATTGAAAGCGTACCCTTTTCCCCAGCTGTAGACACGCTTCCCTGCCTGAAGAGTAATATTGATGGAAGGAGCATAACTGCCATACGATTCAAACAGGTCGAATCGTCCATTCGCGTCGCTGTAATATGTTCCGTGCGTTTTGAGTACAAATCCGACATCGCCATTGTGGTAATCGGCATTCACATATGGTTCTAATCTGTATTGTGAAAGGAATGATGATGAAGGCGGAAGTTTCCAGAATTGCATCTGATATTGTGCTGAGCGTTGATCCATGTGGAATAGTGTGTACTTCAAATCGAGATTTCCGCTCCATTCCAATTGTTGTTGTTCTTCATCAACGGTGTCATCGGGCGTATTTTCTTCCTGAGCAGGAAGAATTCCTGCGAATAGCGACGCAAAAAGCAAAATATAGAACGGAAACCGCGGCATTATTTTAAATCTCCTAACCGTCCCATGTAATTGAGTGTAAATACTTCATCCGGAAATTGCCGTTTTTTAACTGATTGGTAGATCATCAAAGATCGATACCCTTTGTATAATGGACTGTGCGTTTCGATGACGGATGGGCGGATCAGTCCACCTCCAAAGTTCTTATCTTCTTTAAATTCGAGTGTTTTAATCAGCATGCCGCTTGCTGAATATGCCTCTACCTTCCGAAGAATATTTTTGTCTTTTGTGATCCACATCTTCAGTTTATCATAGGCAACCGATTTGTTTTTTGCCTTCAATTCAAGTTGAATCTCTTTTTCAGTCCCTTCGGCGAACGCAGCAGTATATTCAACAGAATATTCCAATTGCATAATGTCCGCATTGTTAAAGACGCCGCCGACAACAGATTGAAGGCTTGTGATCCGTACCGGCTTATTTACATTCGGGATATACAGCCACATGTTTTCTCCCACGCGAAGCGTTGCCCGTCCTTTTTCACTTGCCGGTTTCAAATAGAGCATGGCAATTTTATCCTTTCCCTTCTTCAACGTAAAGAAGGAAAACTCTTTTCTGGAGCCGTCTGGTTCTTCGTTGATCAACGTACGATAGGCAGCATATGATTCCGGCATTAAATTGTCATCCACATTTTTCAACAGTATGTTTGCATCTTGGGAAAGACTAACCATGGCAATGAAGAATGTCCAAACAATGCTTTTCATGATATATTTCATTTTTTAATCCATTTCTTATCAAGAGAGAATATATTGATGTTTTTTTTGAACATACTTGGACAAAATACATTGTGAAAAGATAAAAAACTTAGGCTCTTCTTTTCTTGACGGGGCAAGAAAAGAAGCAAAAGAACCCCTTGCGAAATTTAACGCGCGCGATGAATCCCGTTCGCTTTTGCCCGTTGATGGCGCTATTGGCGCCATCAAAAGTCCCGTCATTCATCGCTTTCCCATTCGCACAATCCTCCTAAATTTCGCTCCTCACACACTTTGAGGTGCTCTTTGTTAATTTTAGGGGTACTTTTCTTGTGTGGTAAAATTTATTTTTTATCTGACTCTTTGGGTTTGTACTAATTTTTACACGCAAAGTTTTTTATTTTGAACAGCAGTAATTCATGAACCTATTTACACATGTCCTAATGCATCGACCGGTTCCATTTTAGACGCTTTATATGCCGGTTGAGCGCTGGCAAATACAGAAACCAACATCACAATAATAACAACCCACACAATTTCGCTGACCGGAATTGTTGGAGCTAGCGAAATGTTCATTCCGCCGAACGTAAATGTAATCTTGGTCAGATTCATCAACCAAAGTCCTCCAAGTCCTATCACCGTCCCTGTGAGAGTGCTTAATAATCCCATCGAAAAACCTTCCATAAGAAATAATGCTAAAATTCTGGATGGCGGTGTTCCGATCGCCGCAATAGTTCCTATCTCGCTGATGCGTTCATATACCGACATGGTCATGATATTCAGAATACTGACGAGAACAATGGAAATAAGGATAAACTTCACAACAAGAATCAATAAATCCACTATCCGTGCAATACTGGCGAATGGTGATAACTGCTCCCACGTGTGTACTTCAGTATGCGAATCAGGTCCATTAAATCGCTGCTTGAGTTCAGCAGATACTTTGCTCAGTTGATCGAAGTTCTTTAGATGAACCGCAACTTCTATAATTTCCGGTTGATCCATTCGTAATAACGACATCGCATCCTGAAGATGGATATATCCGTCTTTACCGGATGGACCGAAAACATTTTCCATTTTGGCGGCGATACGTAATGTGATGCCGTTGACGGAACCATCCTTGTTCGTTGCGATCATCACAATTTCATCCCCAACGTTGAGAGAAAGTCCTTTCATCAAATTTTCCGGAACAAGTACTTCGCCAGGTTTAATAAAATTCCGCGGATCGGATACATTGCCCTTCACCCGTTTCAGCAAATCGGGACATGTTGCAAGTTCCTGTTCGGGAATAATCCCGCTTAATCGAATATTCGATGTCTGGGCATAATTGCTGATCATCGCTCCAAATTTAATTCGCGAACTGAATGCTTCTACGTCCGGCATCGCTTTTAATGTTTGTTCGATGACAGTCAGATCATTTGTTGAAAGCGTCACATTCAACGGCAAATTGTCAATTGATTCCACATACCCTTTTTTATGAATTTGCAGGTCACCGAGTGAAGAATTTGTCAGAATCCCGATCATCTGAGTTTTAAAGGAGATCGCCAACCCGCCAAAGACAATCACCAATACGACACCAAACGCAATCAGGGAGGAGGTCAATAACGTTCTCCGCTTATAGCGGAAAAGATTTCGGAAACTGATCTTCAATAAATTTTTCATGCTCTTGGCCGTCCGTTGCTTTTTGTTTCACGATTTGTGATTAGCCCATCCTCCAGTGTATAGAGAATTTCTGCTTCACCGACTATTTTCGGATCATGGGTGGAGAAAATGAATGTCGTGCCAAATTCATTTTTCATTTCATGCATGATATTGATTACTTTGAATGCTGTGGCACGGTCAAGATTCGCAGTAGGTTCGTCGGCAAGGACAATTTTGGGGTTGGTTACCAATGCGCGGGCTACGGCAACACGTTGCTTTTGTCCGCCGGATATTTGGTTTGGATATTTATTTTTTTGATCGAGCATGCCGACTTTTTGCAGCAATATTTCGATGCGGGATCGACGTTCGGCTGGAGAGACACGGGAGAGCATAAGAAGAGGATACTCGACATTTTCATAAACAGTTAATACTGGGATCAGATTGAAGTTTTGAAATACAAATCCGATATTCCCTCCGCGAAATGCCGCTCCATCGGCACGATTTAATAGTCCCACGTCAACATCATTAATAAACACTTTCCCAGAGGTCGGTTTGTCCAAACCACCCAGCAAATTCAAAAGTGTAGATTTTCCACTCCCCGATGGTCCGATGAACGAAACAAACGATTTCGGCTCTATTTCCAGATCTATATTTTTTAATGCTGTGACTGGCACTTCACCGGTAAGATACTGCTTGGAAACACCTTGTAATTGTATCAGTTTCATAGTTTTTTCCGGATATATGTGTATTCTTCGCTGCTTATGAGATGCTGGCAAAACCGATACGGTTCTTTCTGCGAAACGAAGCGATAACTCCTGAACAGCACTTTATCCTCAATAAATCATACACTTCCATTATGTTCCATCAATCAATATAGAACATTTTTATAGCACCAACTCGCACGTTTTACTGTTCATTTTCAATTCCTCGATCGTCGCAGATATATCACTGATACATTTTCGAACACTGATTGATATATTTTCCGAATTTCTTAAAGACTCATTACTTCAATTCAAAAATGAATGATTGATGATAATTCAAATGTATTTTGAGCTCTGGAAGTAATTCAAATTGCTGTCTTTAGAATATCTGCATACATTAGAGTCACTGTGTATTGGATCAGGACAATCAGGATGTATTTCACTCTGAAAGTAACAATGAAAGTATAAAGGGATAATTCTATGGAAGATGCTCTCTTTCTTCATAGGCTTCAATTTGCATTCACAATTTCATTCCATTACCTCTTCCCTCAATTGACGATGGGATTGGGATTACTGATTGTCATTATGAAAGGAATCGGACTCAAAACGGGAAACGAGTTCTACCATACGAGCGCGCGATTTTGGGCGAAGATCTTCGCCATTAATTTTGCCATTGGTGTCGTCACCGGTATTCCCATGGAGTTTCAGTTCGGTACCAATTGGGCTCGGTTCTCAACATTTGCTGGCGGCATAATCGGACAGACACTCGCAATGGAGGGAGTCTTTGCATTCTTTCTTGAATCAAGTTTTCTGGGACTTTTCCTGTTCGGTGAAAAACGTTTGAGTCCGAAGATGCATTTTTTTGCTGCCTTCATGGTCTTTCTCGGTTCGTGGCTTTCCGGATATTTCATTATCGCCACGAATGCGTGGATGCAACACCCCGTTGCATTCGAAATCGGATCCAACGGCAATGTTTCGCTGGCCAGTTTTTGGGGTTTGCTGCTCAATCCTTGGATCTTCTGGCAATATCTTCACAACATGATCGGATCGGTAGTGACGGCGGCGTTTGTCGTCGCTTCGATTGGTGCATATTATCTTCTTGCAAAGAGAGATGAAGAATTTGGGAAAATCTTTCTCCGCATGGGAGTGATCGCCGGTATTATTTCATCCATTCTCATGGCATTCCCGACCGGAGACGGACAGGGAAAGAATCTTGCATTCCATCAACCGGCGACTCTCGCTGCCATGGAAGGATTATTTAAAACGGAAGAAGGCGCTCCCCTTGTTCTTATCGGACAGCCAGACATGGAGAAGAAACGACTGGATAATCCGTTGTATGTCCCGAATATGCTCAGCTTCCTTACGTACAACCGATGGAATGCAGAAGTAAAAGGACTCGATGCATTTCCGGAAAAGGATCATCCAACCAATATCCCTCTTCTCTATTATAGTTATCATATCATGGTCGGATTGGGAACAATGTTTATTGGGTTGATGCTTGCTGCAACATTGTTGTTATGGAAGAAGTTGCTTTTTACTACGCGCAGTGTATTATGGATGTTAATGCTCGCTTTCCCGTTCCCGTATATTGCGAATACTGCAGGTTGGACAACCGCTGAATTAGGACGTCAGCCGTGGTTAGTGTATGGATTAATGCGTACGACCGATGGTACTTCGGAATTAGTCACAGCCGGAAGTACGATGTTTACGCTGCTGGGATTCGCGGGGATGTATTTTATTCTTGGATTGCTCTTCATTCTTCTTGTTCTGAAAACGATCAATGCTGGACCGACACAATCGGCAACCAATCATTAATATTCGATAAGGAATAGCGTTATGGAAATTTTTTGGTTTAGTGTCGTGGCATTCATGCTGGCCATGTATGTTATTCTCGATGGTTTCGATCTTGGTGCCGGCATACTGCACTTATTTGTTGCAAGAAATGACGAAGAACGCCGGATGGTTTTGAATGCCATTGGTCCGGTGTGGGATGGAAATGAGGTGTGGATTCTTGCCGCAGGCGGTACGCTCTACTTTGCATTCCCTTTATTGTATGCATCAAGTTTCAGCGGCTTCTATCTGCCGTTGATGATCGTCCTTTGGTTAATGATGCTGCGGGGATTGGGAATTGAATTGCGTCATCACGTTCATCATCCACTGTGGAAGTCTTTTTGGGACGGGACATTTGCATTCGGAAGCACGCTGCTGGCGATCTTTCTGGGTGCAGCGCTCGGGAATGTTGTTCGCGGTGTTCCGTTGAATGCCGACGGATATTTTTTCGAACCCCTTTGGACATCATTCACCGTCCAACCTGATGCCGGCATTCTTGATTGGTTCACCGTTTTGATGGGGCTTGTCGGATTAAGTACATTGACTGTGCATGGAGCGAATTATCTGGCGATGAAGACTGAAGGGAATGTTCAAGCACGTTCACGAACGATCGGCTCTTATGCCGTGTGGGGAGTTCTTCTACTTTCTGTCGTTACGCTTATAGCAGCGTCTTCCATCAGGCCGGAGATTTGGAATAATTACACAGAACGTGTCTGGGGAAATGTTTTCCCAGTTATGGCGGTGCTGGGAATGGCGGGTATGTTGTTCTTCAATAGAAATCAGAACGATACGAAAGCATTTCTCTCATCAGCACTATTTATCGGAGGAATGTTGGCGAGTACGGCGTTCGGATTGTTTCCCTACGTGTTGCCGGCATCCACAGATCCATCGAACGGCCTGACTGTCTATAACACTTCTGCTTCTTCCTATGGACTTGAAGTCGGAATGATTTGGTGGATAATGGGAATGATTCTGGCATTTGGATATTTTGGATATATTTTCTATTCCTTCAGAGGGAAAGTGAAATTACACGGTGAAGGATATTGAGATTTCACACTGCAAAATATTTTCTTTGGAATACATAAATGTTGTCGGATGGAATACAACGCAATCCAATTATTTCTTCATCATTTTCAACTATATATAGCCAATCCAAAATACCCGTACACTCTTCACGAGAGATTAGAGATTATTTTCATTTCAACTTATAGATTTGTTCTTTCTGTCCATTTTGAACCGGGTAGGGGATACTCCATAGGCAGCTTGAAATGATCGGGAAAAATTGGAAAGGTCAGAAAATCCGCAATCAAAGGCGATATCGCCGATCGGTTGATGCGTGACGGAGAGTAATTCTGCGGCGCGCTCCAGTTTCTTTTTTTTCATATATCGCGCGGGACTGTCTTGATAGATGGTATGAAACTCTCGTTTGAAGGTAGAAACACTCTTGTTCGTCAGACGTGCTAATATTTCTAAAGGTGTGTCGCTGTAGAGATGTGTTTCAATGATCTCCCGAAATGAATATTCCTTTTGGGAGAATAAGCTTGAGAGTAACTGTTCAATCGTTTGGGCATTTTCTGTTTTCGTCAACAGAATAATCAACTCTTTCAGTTTGAGAATTATTAAGTTCTCATTCACCAATCCCGGATTATCAAAATATATTTTCAAGCTTTTAATGTATATTTTGATCAGTTCATCTCCCGCATACTTGTTGACGGAAATGAATTGCTGACTATTCTGCTTTACTAATAGCACGCTCGGCAATTCATTTTCAAAAACCTTTTTAAGAACATCCGGATAGAGATGAACAATAAACCCCTCGCAGACATCCGAAGAAAATGATTTGAGAAATTCCGTAAAGTAACTGCCGCATCGCATTAACACCGCTTCCCTGGAATGAACTTTTACATGCTCAACCGAACCAGTGATATGATAATCCCCTTCTTCCATGTACAGAAAACAGGCATCGTTCGCCATATGGTTATTCACTTTAAACGGCGGTTTTAGAATAACCCTTTCAAATATTTTCTTCCCGAACAGGTTGAACTGTTTGTGTCCAATAATCATGTTGTGTGTCGGTCGACGATAGAACGATATTCGTTCTTCCGTATTTACAATTTTAGGGATGAGAATCGTTCATTCTGGTATTTGCAACGCCGATGGAATGGCAGGCTGTGCATATTCTCAGCATGTTATAAAACTATCTCCCTCTTCCTGTAATCCCTCCTCGCTTCAGTTAATGTATCAAAGATCTCTCCATTGAGCAAATCGTCTCTCAGATTTTCATTAAACGAAAAACACCCTCGCCGCTCCGAAGGAGTCCGTAGGACAAGCATCGGAGTTTTAGACTCTAGAGAGATTACATTGGATCGTTTTTAAATTTTTTGGAGGGTCACTCGATTAATCGTAAAATCACGTGTTTAATATTTTGTCTCTGTGCTGTATATGTTATGTGTATGGTATTATCTGCAGCTTGGATTATAGCGGGATAACTAAACTCCCCTTCTTTTTCATTTTCAAGTTGACATATGTCCTTCCAATCCTCACCATTCAACGAGACAGCAACGCGAAGAACATTCCTCCCAAAATACCAGTCGTTTCCCTGCGTTAATGGATTGTACACGAGCATGAACGATCCGTCCGCCAGCGATACCTCATCGATTCCGGAATTGGGATTAGGCAACGATAACGGTTGAACGGCACTCCAATGCACACCATTATCCGCAGACCAGGTGTTATAAATCTCGTTTTGCCGGCTGCGGCAGAGCATTTGTAATTTGCCGTCAGGATGCGTAATGATACTAGGTTGAATAACTCCAACAGTACTGTCGGATTCAATGAATACTTTTTTCCACGAAGAGAGTTTTTCATTCGTGATCTCAAGATGCACCGTCCAGTTCTTCGCATCAATACTTTCAACACTCGAAGGACAAAGAATATCACCGTTCGAAAGCTGAATTGGCTTATTTTTTATAGGACCAAGAAATCCTTTGGGTAATTCCTGCGGATGTGTCCAATGGTCTCCATTATCGAACGATTGGACGACCATCCCCCTCCACTCGCGCGGATTCAAGCCGACCTTATAAAAGAGAAACAGCGTATTTTTTTTGGATTTAAAAAGAACAGGATTCCAGCATGCTTGTCGTGTACCAACTGAATCCTTCCCTGTAACAATTTCTACGGGGTTACTCCACTGATTATCCTGAAAAGAGGAAATCCAAATACCGACATCGTTTGCACCTTCGTACGAACCGGCAAACCATGCAGCCATCATAACTCCCGGTGCGACTTCAACAATGGTGCTGGCATGGCAAGCGGCGAATGTTCCTTGCGGAAAGATTGAAGTGTTTGAAACGAATTGGACATCGGCAGAAAGGTGCTGCTGTGGATAGATCGGAATACTACTTCCAACGAGATAAAGTAAAAGGGCGAAAGAATAGTTCATCGAACGATTGTTAGTGATTAACTGATGTTACGCAAAACAAGTAAATCAGTCATGGTGAGCAAGGCGCAGGTTAAAGTATTGAAGTCATCCTTCCCCCACCACAAAGTGGTCCCGTTGGGAAAGGGGTCCCTTTGGGCGACGCATCCTTTCCCGAAGGGATTCCTTCGGAACAAACATCAAAGGATTTGTTCAGGATGACTACCGTTACTGCGCCGCGTCGAACCATTTTATGATAAAAATATCATTCTGCGTAACTTCAGTGATTAAATACATCGTCTTTGTAGTATTCCTCATATTTTCAGTCTACAATAATCTCATCACAAAACAGCCACGCTTTCTCACCTGCCCCTTTATGCCATGAAGGGCAAACACCGATATTTTTTGCTTTCACCCGGATATATCTGCCGGTAATATTTTTCTGTGTGATTTCAAATGCTTTTCTTAGAGCTGGTTTGTTGTTTTGCTGAATTTCATTTTTCATTTCTTTGAGCAATCTATAATCCTTGTTATTATCCGAAACATAAAACTCAACAGATTCCGGTAGGAAGATAAAGGAATTGATGTCTCTCAGAAATCCCGAAGAGATCTTGTTGATCTTTTTTGCCTTGCCGAGATCAATCACAACATCAAAATCGGATCCATCGTACCCCTGCCATCGGCCATCGTTAAAATTGTCACTTCCTGTTACGCCGTTCACCAATGCGAGCGCTCCTCCGCCGGGGTATTTGTCACTGAATGGATGATTGTGGATTATTGTATATTTCGCTTTGTGTACCGACAGTGACTGCGGCAAGCTCTTTTTTTCGCTTTTTGAAATTGCAACGCATGTTACTGTCGTTGTCTTATGCAGCCAAAACTGATCCGTATACTTTTTGGAATTCTCATGAGGAATACTTCCATCCAGTGTATACAATATTTCTCCTCCGGGGCTATTTGACGTTAATGTTATGTTGATACTGTCTGCAAAAGTGTCTGCAGTGGATTCAAATTGAATTTCCGGCGGCGCTGCATATACACCGAATGAGGCAAGCGTAGGATTCATTCTGCTGCTGTCAATAACAATTCTAATTTTGCCCGTCGTTACTTCGGGAAATCTCATTAACCGTTTGTACCCAACCGTTGTGCCTTCAACAAGTTTTTCCCATTGATGTTCGTTCCACCAATCCAAATGAAATTTCTCAATTCGCTGTCCTACAAGGATATTCTCTTGCAGCATTGCACAATTGACAGTTTGCGGTGTATGTAATAATAGTTCTATTGTTGCCGAAGTATTCCCTTCTTCGGCAGCCCAATAGGTTTTCACATCACCATCAAGAATAAAACGGACGTCATTGCCTTTCTTCTCACATGATGCTCCTATCATACTGTTTTGAGCTAAATTCTCCTTCAATGTTTCGTCAAGAATGTATCTCATCCCTTGAAGATTTTTCACATCTGTTTCATGGATCAATCCTTTCTTATCGGGAGGAATATTGAGAAGCAAGACTCCGTTCATGCCCACCGAGTGATAATAAATATCGACGAGCTTTTCAGGAGTCTTTACCAATTCGTCATCGCCCTGGCTATAGAACCACCTTGGACGTATTGAAACATCGATTTCTGCAGGATACCAAACCAATGACGAAGCGTATTGCAATTTATCGCGGCTTCCCAGATCTTCATCCATTAAATCGTGCGGGATAAATGCGCCGTCCAACATTTGCTGCTGCGAGCGTGCCGCAATTGCATCCTGGTTCGTACTCGAGCCCGGAAGAACGCTCCATTCTGTCGCGCGGCCGTATCCGGATTCTGTTCCAACCCATCGAATATCCGGTCCGGAAACTGCGATAACAGCTTTTGACTGCAGTTGCCGGATCAATTGATAGTACGCCTGCCAATCATATATTTGTTTCTTTCCGTTTGGGCCTTCACCATTCGCACCATCAAACCACACTTCGGATATTTCTCCATAGTTCGTCAATAATTCAGTCAGCTGATTCAAAAAATACTTGTTGTATTCAGCGGTGCCATAACTCTCTTCATGCATATCCCATGGGGATAAATACACACCGAACCTTATCCCTGCATCGGAGCACGCTTTTGAAAGATCTCTTACGATATCCCCCTTTCCGTTTTGAAAAGGAGTATGGGCAATTGTATAATCAGTATACTTGCTCGGCCATAAACAAAAACCGTCATGATGTTTGCAGGTAAGTATGATCAGTTTAAACCCGGCATCTTTAAATACTTTTACCCACTGTTTTACGTTTATGTTTTCTGGATTAAATTTTGTGATATCGGTACTGTGCTGTCCCCATTCAACATCTTCAAACGTATTAATCCCGAAATGAACAAATCCTGTCAATTCTAATTGCTGCCATTCGTATTGTCGTTCAGACGGCGTAACATGAGCAGCTTTCCGGATAATTTCTTCTTGAGTATCTGCAGAGTCAACAACAACATAGTTGCCCCGAGAGTATTGGCCTTGGCAAATTGCGGTGAGGAATTGTACTGCAAGCAGGAATACATAACCGTTTGTATAATCATGCATAGTAGTCTAAGCTCTTTTCACATTAATTGACGTCACAGCGAAAGTGCTTTGTATGCTCTATGACGAGTTATTGTATCTTCAATGTCCACGCATTGATATTGGGGAGTTTTTTTGCCAGTGAATCCGGTATTTCAATTTCGCATCCACTGCCGGTAGCTTTCCACTGCAATTTCTTTCCGATACCCAGAATTTCTATTTCCGCGCCAGGGTGAGGAGTGTATTTTGTGAACTTCAATTTTTTGGGGAATGTGTTTTCACCCTCGTCGACAAGATAGATGGCATATGTTGTCCCATTTTTCAATTGCGTAAAACAGACTTTCCCTTCTTTGTATGGAACCACCGGATGCGAAGCATAAATTGCTTCGCCATTTATATTCATCCATTCCCCGATCTTTTTCAAACGGTCATACGCGTCAGGTTCATAATCACCGTCTGCAGTCGGTGCTATATTTAAAAGGAAGTTCCCTCCCTTTGCAACAATGTCGACGAGAGAATGAATCAACATTCTTGCAGATTTATATTCCAATCCCGGCTCATACGACCAGCTGGGTGTTATCGGCATGCAGGTTTCCCATGGATATGGGAGTGTTTTGTCCGGCACTTGATTTTCCGGTGTAAGATAGTTTTGTTGCGGACCGGGAACAGCCCTGTCAACAACAATTAATCCCGGCTGTTTCTTTCGTGAATTCTGTGCAATCAACGGCATGTTGATGTCCTGGTTTTGCACACGGTAGTTGTTATATCCAACGAGTTTCTTTTCTTCTTGCAATTCTGCAGCGGAATACTTCCTCACCCAGCACCCATCCAGCCAAAGAATGTCTATTTTCCCGTAATTTGTCATTAGCTCATCAATTTGATTCTGCGTGAACTCAACAAATTTCTGCCATCGTCCGGGATGCTTTTGAATGTCGTAATTTGCATTTCTATCCGGTGTTGCAAATTTTTTCCACCAAAAATAGTCTGAATGCCAATCGGGTTTAGAGAAATACGCACCAACCCAAAACTTCTTTTTTCTGAATTCATCAAATACATTCTTTGCAATATTTGCATTGGGATTTACGTGAAACGGGCATTCTTCGTCGGTAACTTTATAGTCTGTGAATTGAGAATCGTACATGCAAAATCCGTCGTGATGCTTTGTGGTAAACACCACATATTTCATTCCCGCTGCAGCTGCTGCTGCCGCCCACTTCGCCGGATTGAATTTCACGGGGTTGAATGTTTTCTTTAATCCTTCATATTGTTTTTTATATTCAGTATAATCTTCAATGCTGCGTTTGCACCAATCCTCATCCTCGGAGCACAGCGACCACGATTCAACAATTCCCCATTGGCTGGACGGCGCCCAGTGCATCAGCAAACCGAATTTCAGATCTCTCCACTCTTCAAGCTTTTTAACCACCAATGAATCGGTTTCGGGATAATATTCCTTAATCGCTTTTTCTATTTCGACCGCACCGGCGTGCAGAGATTCTTTTTTTTCTGTTTCGCTCATAGTTCTTTCGGTGAATGAAACAATCCTGTAACAACAGGAAGTGATATTTCCTGAGTCGGATTGAATGCAGTGCTCTGCATGTAATTGAAAATGCTGAAAGTCAATTGACGTGCTTCAGGACGTTTTTCCGCATCGGTAAACAGATCAATACCAGAAATAATAATTTTTCCATTACCCACTTTTGCTTCAACAATCAATCCAAGAGCACGGTTGGTAAACCAATCATCAATGATTCGCACCAGCGGCTGTATTTTGACACCAAGTGAATCCAATAAAATTGCATTGGAGTGACTCATCGCATCCCACCATTGATAATTGCTGTGATACTGTGTCGGAAAGTGATTGAACAAAGGATGTTTCGGATCGCACAGAATACCGAGCGTATGCGGAGGTTGTTTGTTTGTCCACGCCGTATTCCAAAAAATACTGGAAAAACCGACCGCAACGTCTCCGCCGAATTCCTTTTTGATGCTTCCTTTTTCCGGCGTAAGAAGAACTGAACCGCCATTCCTCAGAAAATCTATCGATGCACTATCCATTTGTCGAACAATTTTTATTTTTTCCCCTGCCACCGGTTGGTTTTGATAAGGATACACCCAGAAATCCCAATGGTTTTCGAATCCGTTGACAGATACTTTTATCGTGTACATCGCTGGTGATTTTATGGTATTTAATGGAAAACGGATTTCACCCAGTCGGAACCCGTTTCCGATGGGAATATCAGTTTTAGATAATTGCCCGTTCGCAGTCACGGCACCGGTAGCGTCGATAATTTGCCATGTCGGTGTAACACCAAGTATTGTGTTCTCGCCGAAATGAGATATTTCAATTGCAGCCTTAAAATCTTCTGCAGAATTGAAAATATATTTTGACAATCGGGCCAACGGAACAGTAGCATTACAGAACTGTGTATATTCGGCAGGCGTCACATATCCTTTTGATTCCCAGAATGGATCGAGAACTCCTATCAAAGCGGTACCTTGTCCCGGAAAATCGTGAAGGTCGAGTAATTGAAATCCCCCCATCTCTTTGGTCCGGAGCGCTGCTTCAATTTCGGCTTTATAGCACAACACTTGCAATTTTCCGGACGCATTGAGAAATGATTTTGCAAGATCTCCCATTCCGTTTTCAATCAGTCGTTCTTGAAATATTTCAAAGTTTTTTGCTTTCAGTACGCCGTCATACTTTTTAATTTCATCATACTTTGGATAGACACACCATTGTCCGATTTCGTGACTGATTACCGGTTTGCCTCTCCAGTTGATGATGTTATACCAATCGTAATTTGAACTTGGCGATTGGCTGTTGATAATACTATTGAGTCCCGCACCCCACAATTGAATACGCGGTTCGTACATACTATGGAAATCATTGACATCAAGCTGAGGCCATCCGGAAGCGGAAGAATACAAACGGCGAGTATCTTTCTTTTTCCAATCACTCACAAACTTCGTCAGATAGGTATTTTGCTTTTCACCGCCCGGTTCATTGCCATACACAAGAAAACAGAACGACGGATGATTGCCATACTCTTCCACTATCCTTTCGCTTTCATCGAAGATAAATTGATCAATTGGTTTGCCGTCTCCGATCGCTGCCCCCTGATTTGCCCATGATGAACATTCAACATACAGGTATATCCCGACCCGATCTGCGGCGGTAAATGCCGCTTCAGGTGGACACCATGAATGGAATCGCATGTGATTCAATCCGTACTCTTTACATACTTTAAATATTCGCGTCCACTCTTTTTCATCCGTTGGCGGATACCCTGTCTTCGGAAAGACCGCACATTCGAGCGTACCGCGCAAATAGATCAATCTGTCGTTTACGGTAAACTGCGTCTTTTTCGTTGCTAATGACCTCAGACCAAATGTCTCTTCCTTGGAGTCATTATACAATTTGTTTGATACCGAACATACCATGGTATACAGATTAGGAGAAAATTCATCCCATAAACGGGGAGTATTTCCCATTGCATAGTCAAACGAAATAGCATTTTCGCCCGGTATCAGTTCATATTCTTTCCTCAGTCGCTTTAACGGGAGTTTTCCGCCTGTCGCTTGTGCAGCAAGATTCACTTTTTGCAGTTTCCCTGAACGATTGTTTATTCTGACATTAACTGAAACGCTTTTCTGTTGCTTGTCCGAAAATATTTTCATGGAACGGATATAAATCTTATCCGATGCTTGCAGGAACATCTTCCCTACAATCCCATTCCAATTGGTTTGCGAATGATCGGTAATGCTGGAAGAATTCACACCGGGTTGGATCTCTTGTATTCTATTGTCCATGCGTACGGTAATAGTGTGTTTCCCTGGAGTCAAGTTTTCGGTGATTTCATAAATATGCGGTGCTCCCAATGCATTTTTTGATCCAATATATCGATTATCGACCCACACGGAGGACTGCCAATGGCAGCGTTCAAAAAATATTGTAATCGATTTCTCGTTCCAGCCGGCGGGAATGATAATTTCTTTTCTATACCAGGCGGCACCGGAATAATATTTCTCCGGTTGAAGCCAGAACGGTATTTTAATATTGCCGGGTTGGCGATAGTTTTCATACTGCTGCAATTTGAAATATGATGAATCAAGAATATCCCCCGTCCATCGCGTCAACAATGATATGTCATTCCCTTTACCATTCTCAGTCATAGAACCGGGGAGTGAAACTGTTTCCATCAATTTATTATTGAACCATTGTTCATCTATTCCACGATCAAGCGAATCAATAGCAAATTGCCATATACCGTTCAACGGAATTTGTTCTTTCGCATTTACTATCCTTGCCGCAAAGAGTAGAAGGGGAATCAAAACAATCGAAAACTGTTTCATCATATTCTCACAAAATATCTAAAGTGTTTGGACTTATGTTTAGATCTGATTGTTGATAGTTAGAATCGTTTATTCTTCCCCTCCGACAATCGCAGTATTCTTCGATTGGCCGAAAACAAGGAAGCAGCCCGGTTGCACAACACAAACTATTTTTAATAAAAAAAACCAACTGCTGTTTTAATCAACAACAATCTCATCAATAAACATCCACGCCGGCGCTCCTGCGCCGGGATGCCATTCCGGACATTTTTTCATGCTCGTTGCTCTCACTCTGATAAATCTGGCTTTTTGCTTTTTAAACTTCGCGGGAAAGTCTTTAAGAATCACATCGGAATTCTTTTGCGAGAAATCATTGACGACAGTCTTGCCTGCGGTGAAATGTATATTGTCTCGGGAGAGTGATATTTCCACCTTGACCGGTAGAAATATCCAGGAGCCGGCGTTTAAGAGAAATGTTGGAGTTACTTTTCCGATTTCTTTTTCTTTTCCCAGATCAATAACACCTTCAAAATCTACTCCTTCATATCCCTGCCATAATCCATCGCGATGATTATTTGTTCCGCGAACTCCGTCGCTCAATCCATATTCTCCCCCTGCACGATATCGCTCATCGTATGAATGTGCTAATGAGATTTTGGCATTGAGCGCTTTGTGAAAATCAAACGAAAGCGTATACTGTTTTCCAATGGGATGATCATCCTTAAACGCGGCAACCTTCACTGAAGCAGATTGCTTCACCGTAATCGGCGTGCTATACACCGCTGCTGAAGCATCCGGATCTTTACCGTTGAGTGTATACCGAATGGTTATTCCTTTTTGACCTTGAAGGATTCCAACGGTAAATTCCTTTTTGGAATGATCGTACGTCGTTGTCGGGGTAATGACTTTCGATTCCCGTCCGTATCGGATTCCCAAAGCAGCCATATCTTTGTAGGCTTCCTGAACCCGGGAATAGAATTCATCATAATTATTATTGTGCGGATCTTTCCAGAATACTTCGGATAACGCAAGCATGCGCGGAAATAATTTATCATCCACCTTTTCCTGCGGCGCGTGTTCCGTCCATAAGTTTACTTCGCTTCCCAGCACATATTTTTTTTCTTCGGCGGTTAAATCATCCGGCGCCGGTTGGAATGAATAGACAATCCGCAGGTCAAGATCATCAGCATCGTGATCCAGATATGTGTGCGATGCAGGTGAACAAATTGTATAGTGTCCAAGTTTAGCAGCCTTTATTGCTCCCTGGAAATCCTGCCACGATTGGACAATGACACCCGGAGCAAGGCCACCCTGTAGTATTTCATCCCAGCCAATAACTTCCTTTCCCTTTGAATGGAGGTAGTTTGAAATCCTTTGGATGAAATAGCTTTGAAGTTCGTGCTCATCCTTGAGACCTTCCGCCACGATCCTCGCCTGGCAGCTCGAACATTCTTTCCAGCGGTCTTTCGGCGCTTCATCACCGCCAATGTGAACATATCTGCCAGGAAACAGTGCCGTTACTTCATCTAAAATATTTTGAAGGAAAATGAATGTAGAATCCTTCCCTGCGCAATAAATATCTTTATGCACACCCCACATATTTGTTACTTCAAAAGGTCCGCCGGTGCAGGAGTTTTCAGGATAAGAAGCAAGGGAAGCCGTTGAGTGTCCGGGCATTTCTATTTCCGGGACGATAGTAATATTTCTGCTTTGGGCGTATGCCACTATTTCCTTAATATCATCCTGCGTATAAAATCCGCCATACATCGAACCATCCCCTTCTCTTCGTCGCGCACCCACCTCCGTCAATTTCGGATATTTCAGAATTTCAATTCGCCATCCCTGGTCGTCCGTTAAATGCCAGTGTAGTGTATTGAATTTATAGTACGCCAAAATATCGATGTACCGTTTCAAGAAGTCTTTTGTCATAAAATGGCGGGCACAATCAAGATTGAGACCGCGCCAGGCAAACACTGGTTTATCAATTATGGCAACGCATGGAATCTGAACTTCCGCGCTTGTTTTGTTGCTTTTCACTGAAGACGGGATGAGTTGAAAGAAGGTCTGCATTCCTCTCATTAATCCGGCATCAGCCGCCCCGATAATTTCAACAGTACTCTCAGAAACAGACAGTGTATATGCTTCCTTGTTTATTGAATCGAGCCTCGTATCGATTCGAAGGATAATTCTTTGATGAACATCGGAAGTGAGATCGGAGTGAAACGATATGCCGGAGTATTTTTCAACCTGTTCAATAAAGTATTTTGATAATACTCCGGTCGAATCAACAATGGGTGTGTTTTGGGAGAAAGTGAACGTTCCATGCAACCATTCAATCTGTTTCGGTAAAGGGATGAGAGGAACGTTTCTTTCTTCGCCGTGCAATAGCGAAGACACAAGAACAAACCCTACAGCCAGAACAGATATATTTTTCATAACTTTGCGCACTGTACTTTAGTGATAGCCAACTTGTTGGAGATATTTCCTGCTGTTTTGTTCCATCGCTATGACTCTCTATTGTTTTACAACCACTTCCACTTTGTGCAAATCTTTATCCGATGATGAAGAACCGATCATAATTGAGTATCGATCCTGTTCCACTGAAAATCCTTTACTGTCAATCCAGCGAGATAATTTTTCCGGTGTTACGGTGAAGCTGACTGTTTTGGTTTCACCGGGATTCAGTGCCACTCGCTGAAATCCTTTTAACGTTTTCACTGCAATGGTATCATGTTCCGCTTTTACATACAATTGTATAACCTCTTCGCCGGCAACTTTCCCGGCATTGGATATTTCGACAGAAACAACCGCAGAATCCTTCGGTGATAATTCATTGTGATCCGCAATCAAATTCTTGTATTTGAAGGAAGTATAGCTTAATCCATAGCCGAATGGATACAATGGTTTGCCTTTAAAGTAGCGATAGGTTCTATTCGTCATATCGTAATCGCTAAATGCAGGCAACTGATCGATAGATTTATAAAATGTTACCGGCAATCTTCCGGATGGATTGACATCACCAAAGAGCACATCGGCAATTGCCGTTCCGGCAGATTGTCCGGGATACCATGCTTCAATAATTGCCGGAATATTTTCACTCTCCCAATTTAGGGCAACCGCGCTTCCATTGAGCAGTACTAACACAATTGGTTTTCCTGTAGAATATATTTTTTTAATAAAGTCCGATTGTGTCTTCGGTAAATCAAGCGACGTCCTGTCTCCGCCTTTAAATCCTTCTAACTCAACTCTCATTTCTTCACCTTCAAGGCGTGGAGATAATCCCATAACCATCACAACAACATCTGCTTTCTTTGCTGCGGCTATTGCTTTCTGTTCGAGATGTTCATCGGGAATCGACCAAATCAATTGCATGAACGAGTAACGTAGTTTTTTATAAAACTCTACTTTAATGGAATAGGATTTTCCCGCTGTGAGATTCAACGTCTCGTATGTTTTTACCGGATCAAATTCACCGTCGAATTTTACAAACAAAGTATCCTCAATATAAATTCTGAATCCGTTAAAGCCGTATCCCCCCACGGTATACGTACCGGTTTTTTGGGGAACGATGATACCGCTCCATCGGACACCAAAATTATTCGGATCGAATGATTTATCCGGCGCACCATCCCACCATGCGACATCAATGTTCTTATCAATTCTGGTGAAAGCAGGCTTACCGGTAAATTCCCTATTGTCGAAATATTCACCGGTCAATCCTTTTTGTTTTTTATCGCGCGCAGTATAGAACACAGATCCATCAATCACTTCAAACGAAGGGACATTTTCCGCAAGTTCGCATCCGCGTTCGTAGATGACGCGCGCATTTTTGAGCTTATCTATAATCCCCTGCAACGGCGTCACCGGATGGGAAGAAAACCCATTATAATTTCCCAGAAGAACCTCAACATCATTGGCATTCGGTCCGAGCACGGCAATAGTTTTAAC
The DNA here is from genome assembly GCA_041665225.1 of Bacteroidota bacterium. Taxonomy (GTDB): domain Bacteria; phylum Bacteroidota; class Ignavibacteria; order UBA10030; family UBA8401; genus UBA8401. The sequence continues at coordinate 19,905 of JBAYJG010000001.1, read as the reverse complement.
ATTCTTTTGTAATGGAAGAATGCTCGCTTCATTTTTCAAAAGGACGATCGATTTTCTTGCCGCTTCAAGAGCGATCTGTTTATTTTCTTTTGTATCAATTAGATTTAACTGAGAATACGGGACCATCTCCGGTGGATCGAACATTCCGAGTTTAAAGCGTGCCGTAAGCACCCTGTTCAGCGAAATATCAATCTCCTTTTCCCGAATCAAACTATCGTGCACAGCTTTCAGCAATGTAGGATAAGAATTTCCGCATTCAAGGTCGGTGCCGGCCTTTACGGCGGTAGAAGCTGCTTCCTCCATCGAATTTACGATCCTGTGATAGTTATACATATCAGGTACTGCCCAGCAATCCGAGACAATTAAACCGGTAAAGCCCCATTCTTCGCGAAGAATCGTTCGTTCGAGCAGCGTGCTTCCGCAGCATGCTTCGCCTCGCACTCTATTATAGGCACACATGACGGAATACGCTTTTCCCTCAAGAACGCACTTCTTAAACTGCGCAAGATATGTTTCGCGCAAATCGTAATCGCTTACCACCGCATTAAATGTATGGCGGTCGGGTTCCGGTCCGCTGTGGACAGCGATATGTTTTGGCGTTGCAATAGTTTTTAAATACACAGGATCATTTCCCTGCAAGCCGCGGATAAACTGAACACCTAATTCTCCGGTGAGGTACGGATCTTCGCCGTACGTTTCCATTCCTCTTCCCCATCGCGGATCGCGGAAGATATTGACATTCGGAGACCACAGCGTTATTCCTTCATAGATCCCGCTTTTATTGTTTTTCATTGCCCTGTTGTATTTTGAACGCGCTTCATCAGAAATTACCGTCGAAACCTTGTAGAGTAAACTTGTATCCCAGGTTGCCGCCAAACCAATTGCTTGAGGAAAAACAGTTGCAATGCCATTACGCGCCACTCCGTGCAGTGCTTCATTCCACCAGTTGTATTCGGGAATATGGAGTCGCTCAACGGCTGCAGAATTATATACCAATTGTGAAATTTTTTCTTCAAGAGTCATTCGCGAGACAAGATCGAGAACTCTTTCTTCGATCGAAAGCCGTGTGTTCTTATAGGGAAGGCTCTCTTGAGATACCATTGTCATGGAAAACAGTATCGAAAGGAGGATCAGTGGTTTTAATTTCATATGTTTTTTGTGCTGCGTATTATGATAAAAATGTGTGAAATCGTTCAGAATGTGTTTTTCAATAGACCGGGTTTTTCCTTGTATAACGATAGAATCAATTCACCAAATAATGAATTAGCCCATGCGAACCAGAGACGGGTAAATTCGTATGCATTGTCTTTGGCGAATGATTCGTGCATAAAACCGGTGCCGGCATGTGTGGTTTTTAAATATTTCAAACACTGGATAATTTCAGCATCAGTATCCGCCGTCAGCGCTCTCATCGTAATACTGATCGGCCAAATCTTATCAATCAGCGTATGCGGACTGCCGATACCTTCCGCCGCTGTTCCTTTAAAAAAGTACGGATTGTTCCTGCTGAAGATAAATTTCCTCGTATTTTGATAGAGCGGATTATCATTGGAAATACATCCGAGATATGGAAGTGATAACAAGCTTGGAATATTGGCGTCATCCATATACAGTGTATTCCCGAAACCATCAACTTCATACGCAAATATTTTCCCATAGTGAAGATGTTCTGCCACTGCATATTCATGCAATGCGCTTTCCACTTCTCGCGCTAATGAAGAACACACCGATGCAAATTCATAATTCTTTATAACATTTTGATAGAGTTCAGACAGCTGACGCAAGGAAACCACGGCAAAGAAATTTGCGGGAACAAGAAATGGAAAGATTGTGGCGTCGTCCGAGGGACGAAAAATCGATGCAATAAGTCCAACGGGATGTATCGGATTTCCATACCCGTTTCCGGGAACTGTATCGGTGCTCCACGAAGTACTTCGACCGAATGTATAGGGACCTTTATCGGTCTTGCGCTGCTGCTCTTGAAATGTTTGTACAATACGTTTTGTCGCTTTTTGCCAGTCCGAATCAAAACACGATGCGTCTCCGGTAGATTTCCAGAAACCGTACGAAAGCCTAATCGGATAGCAGAGAGAATCAATTTCCCATTTGCGTTCATGAAGCTCCGGTTTCATTTCCGTATGATCTTTTTCCCATTCGCTGCCGGCCGGTCCATCGTTGAACGCATTCGCATACGGATCGATGAGAATACATTTCATCTGCCGGCGAATAACCCCCTGCAGCATCATTTTCAATTGTTCGTCGTTATTGGCAAACGACAAATACGGCCATACCTGAGCAGTGGAATCCCGCAGCCACATTGCAGAAATGTCACCGGTAATAACAAACGTATCCGGTTTGCCATTGACATGATTGAAACGGACGGTCGTATCGAGCGTGTTGGGGAAACAATTTTCAAAAAGCGCTGCGATTTCTCTGTCGTGAATGGATTGAGAAACTACTGTAATTGTCTCTTCTACCGCTGTGCTTTCAAATTTTCTGTACTGAGGCTCAGGCCGATTTGGCATACGATTTTCAATTTAACGCTGCGGTAATGAAGAATTCAACCCGGAGAAGTGGAAATAATTATCCTGCAGGCAGTCCATCGTTATTATTTTACGGACGATATCCAGAGAAATCCGTCCTGCCGAATATGGATTTTTTGCGTGCTGTCTGAAGTGAGGAAATATGCTTCAAAGAGATTCGTCGTCTTTTCTATGACCGGTTGTTCACGGTATCCAGGGACCGGCTTGATTGAAACACCCAATTTTTTAAGATCGTTGGTAAAAGTTTTAAATTTCTCAAAATATCGCCTTTGCCCATAATAGATCTGCCGTAATGACCATTTGACATTTTCCACATTTTGTGCAAGAAAAGATACTGTTGGTGAACCGGCAAGCTCCTTTGAAAATTGAACATACCCCCACATTTCCGGATAGTGCATATTCACAACACCTTGCGGTGACCAAACCCAATTATCCTCCGGATACGGTTTGTTGGTGACGGGATTGATCTGTTTTTGATATTGTCCTTTCACAACTTCTGTTTTCCATTCGACACGGGAGAAATTTATCCTCCATTGATCCTTGTCGTTCGGAGGAGTTGCCGCGTCGGTAATTTCCTTAAATCCATCCCAAGGAAAAGCGACTTCTACAGTCCAACAACTGTCGTTATCACCGGATGTATTTAAACTTCCGTAGACTGCAACTCCACTGTTCAATCCTTTAATATCCCAGGCGTGTTTATTGGCCTTTTCAATATCCCGGTACGGCATTTCAAGAAGCAGGTCCCACACGGTATTCAATGCATTCATTTCAAATTCACAATAATCTTTTGTGTCGCCGTCCGGATCGATGAATATTTCAAAATCATTGTCATAAAAAATTATATCATCGCGGTTCTTCAACGTCCCCCAGATATGCGGTTCCTGCAATTCAGCTGCAATATAGAAATATTTCTCATCCCACAGCATTTTCACACGAGTGCGAAATCGCGGGGAAGGTTTTTGCGCACCTTCGATATCGATAAAATCATCGGACCATTCTGTCTTTGCCCAGGATGATTCCTGTAATTTCCCATCGACTGTCAACGGTTCGTTGGCGCGATAACAGATATATTTTTTGGGTGAATATTCAATGGTAGGAGGAGGAATGGATTGCGCAATTAACACGTTGCAAAAGAATATTGCGGATACGACATTTCGGATTATCATGCTTTTACTCTGTGGTAGTTATTGTTTTGCAGCGTCGAGTAATTCCCGTATTGTCGAAACGGCTAAACCAACGACTGTATCAGCAGCTCCGTAATAGATCAACACTTTGCTTTCCAACGTTGCATATCCTTCAGCGTCATATTGTTCTACGATCATTCCGCTTGGGAATACAACATTCGGCACCTGGCCTGTTAATTCATAAATCTCACGAGGCTCAAGAATATTATACTTTCCTCTGTGCAAAACGACGGAAGGATCTTTGAGATCGTGAAGTGAAACACCTGCCTGATAAATATTGGAACTGGCAAAGTGCATGGCAACACCATGATACACATGAAGCCATCCTTCGCGAGTTTTTACCGGCGGAGGTCCCGAGCCGATATTTTCATCCCAGTAATGGAATCGCCCGCTCATGACCGGCGCAAAAGATTTCCATTTCAGCAAATCTTCCGATTCCGAGAGATAGATTGTATTGCCCGAAGACGGTCCACTGGCAAGTTGAACTTTATTGGGACGGTCGAAACGCAGATATTTTCCATTTACTTTTTCGGGGAACAAAACACCGTTTCGGATATCGCCGTCGGAAACAATTCCGAGAAACTCATAATTTTCAAAATCAATTGTTTTCCCCAACCCAAGCTGACAGCCGGCATCCATGTCCATGGCGAACATGATATAATATTCATTTCCTATCTTCGTAATCCGGGCGTCGTAAATATGATAGATCTTTTCTTTGACCTTTTCAATTCCCTTGAAATCCACGATCGAATTGTCCACACTAAAATCGACACCATTATCACTTTCCGCTTTCACAATAAACGTTTCTCTCCCCCTGTTTTGCACACGAAGGAGCAGAATATATTTGTTATGGTATTTTATTGCGCCCGGATTAAACACGGACGACACGTCAACAAGATGCGGAGCGATATTCGAAATATCTGCTCTGGTAACAACAGGATTTTTGGAGTTTCGTTTTAGCATACATTGCTTATTTCATTTTTAAATGAATTTGCACCTAATCACCGCGCTGATATACGATGAGTTACTTTTTGAGTTTAGGCATCTCTAAAATCTATTTGATCGTTCTAAAAAATTATGCAACCTTGTATGCAGCCTTGCGAAGGTTCAGAACCTTTGCAAGGTTGACGTCTTGAGAGATGTCCTTTATAGTATTCTCTACAGTCCCCAAAATATTTAACAAACTCATTGTATAACTGAGTAATTGTATTAATATTTTATTCACGGACACAATCTACACATTAACCCATGACAACTTTTACATTGCACGTATGCTGATCGCAGATCGGCAGAATATTTCCTGTAATTTTTTTATCGTTTACCAGAATATACTCTATTCCGTGAGCAACTCCTTTCGGATTTTCCACCTCAATAATGTATTTGGATCCCCGGAATACTCTTTGAACTTTAAACGATTTCCATGCACTGGGAATTGAAGGATCTATCAACAGTCCATCGTACGTTGAACGGACACCTAAGATATAATCGTATGCAATTCTATACATCCATGCTGCGGTTCCGGTCTGCCATGAATGGCTTGCTTTGCCGGCGGTAGGATGTTCATCACTGGTGATATATTGGGAATAGACATACGGTTCCGCACAATAAATATCCGAATCCACCCTGTTTGGCAGAAGTTTTTTGAAGTATGCAAACGCTTCATCTCCCCTGCCCATCATGCATTCCGCCTGGATGAGCCACGTAGTCGGGTGGTTAAACACGGCAGCATTTTCCTTCTTCCCGGCAACACAACGCGTAATGAGTCCGATATTGAGGTCAATTTCACGATATGCCGGCGCACAAATCTTTGGCCCAAATTCGGAATCGAGATGCTTTTTTACACTATTAAGAGATGATATCAATCTGTTTTTGTCGGGCAGATTTGCAAGAACAGGCCAGCTTTGTGTGTTAATAAAAATTTTCCCGTAGGTGTTTTCTTTCGAACCGATTCTTCTATCTTTCGCTCCAAGTGCCCGGATATACCATTCACCATCCCAGCAATGTTCGTCAATGCTTCTGCTGATCGTAGTTCGTAGATCAATAATTTCTTGGTGTGCAATGTTGCGGTTCTCCAGAAGTTCAATCAGCAAATTAAGCATGGCAACATAAAACATTGCACCCCAAACACTTTCGCCACCGTCTTCACCGCCGATGTAATCGAGAGTATCATTCCAATCACCTCTGCCGAAAATTGGAAGGTTGTGTTTTGCAAGATTATTCTTTACAAATTTCACCACGGCAAACAAATGATCAAGGATGGATCCTTCTTTTTTGTCGACAAATGGAGCTGCTTCGTCGAGGATTGAAAAATCGCCGGTTTCTTTAATATATTCAGTCACGGCAAGGATAAACCACAGCGGATCGTCGCAATGTTTTGTCAATTCGCCGTTACCGTCATTATAAAAATGATGATACGCTCTTCCGTCGGTAAACATCTGACGAGCCAAAAATAAAATCCGTTCGCGCGCTTTTCGAGGCTGGGCTATTGTTACGGCAATAACATCCTGCGACGTATCGCGGAAGCCAAATCCTCTGCTGATTCCCCAATAATAATAACTGGCAACCCTCCTGACATCAAAAGCCACTTTGGCTTGATACTGCATCCAGTTATTCATGAAAATATCTGCTTCTTTATCGGGAGTGGAAGAGGTCGTAAATGAAAGGAAATTGTCCCATTGCGTTTTGACTTCCGATAACGCATTCTCCACGACTTTTATGTCATCGAACATTCCAGGTACCGATCCTTTTTTCCCCTGGTATTCTGTTTTCGGAATTACGCCCAGGGAGAATATGACATCTTTTGTTTCGCCTGGTTCAAGTTCAATATCAATCTGCAATGCGCCGACCGTGTTTCCGAAATCGGTATCCTTACAGGATAAATTTCCAGTTTCGATAGCTTCAGGATTGTTTTCATTCCTGTACAATCCAATAAATCGTTCGCGCATGGTTTCGTATTTCACGACCGGCTGATTGACAGTAAAGAATGCCCATTGATCCCACTCCTTGTTTTCCTGCTGTTGTGTTCCGTTGGATTGGGTTACCCAATATGTTTTCGTGGCAAAAAGAGCATTTGCTTTTTTATCAAAATGAACGCGATTAAAATGTTGATCGTCGCATTGGTTAATGAGATCGACCAGTCCATGTCCAAGGGCAAATTCAACATAACCGAAGAGCGAAAGGCGGCGTTTCTTCGCTGAGGTATTGGTAATTCGTGTTTTCCATATTTCCCGGGAATCATTTTGAGGGACAAAATAAATTACCGATGACTTTATTCCCTCCAATTCAGATTCGATGCGGGTATAACCAAAACCATGAGCGACTTTATACGCTTCAGGCTTTTTCCCTACGGGCTGCCAGGATAAACTCCATAGCTCTGAAGAATCCTTGTCCTTCACGTAGATATATTTACCCGGTCGGTCCGGCGGAACATCATTAATACGATATCGAGTAATTCTGCCATGCAGCGGATTTTTGTAATAACTGATACCTCCCGCATTGTTTGATATCGTGGCAAAGTAATGATCGTTATAAATGTAATTAATCCAGGGCGTTGGCGTTTTTACATTATCAATGATAAATTCTTTTCCATCATCAGAAAAATAGCCGTAGTTCATATTTTTTTACTCCGCAGCGGGAAGGGCTTTCATATGTACTTCCATTAAAGTAGACCCTTCTTCAAAAAAAAGCAAGTTCACCATTTATAGAAAAGGAGGTTTGTAGAAACAACGTAAATATGTTCGTATATAATTTTGTCACAGTGAGCGCAGTCGAAACAAAACTATTGACATTAGCATATGGTTCGATTCCGCTCATCATCACAAATTCACTTCGTTCGCTGTTCCAGAATACTGGCTTGGTAAATACTGCAGGTGTATTGCCTTGAAAAATATGCCAGCCGGCGTTGACTGTATTGCCGGCTGGCGTTTACCTATTTCTGCTCTTTGCAATAGATGCAAAGCGCCGTGATACTATTTCATCAGTGTCATTTTTCTTGTTTCAACAAAGTTGCCGGAGCGAAGCGTATAGAAATACACGCCGCTGGACAAGCGTGAAGCGTCAAATTTTACTTCATAGCTTCCAGCTGTAACAACTCCATTCACCAATGTTGCCACTTCTTGACCAATGAGATTATACACTTTTAATGTGGTCAAGCCATTCTTTGAAATCTGATACTTGATGGTGGTGCTCGGATTGAACGGATTCGGATAGTTTTGATCTAATGTGAACGCTGTCGGATGAACATCTAATTTATCTCCGCCAACACCCGTTGCCATTCCAAACCAATTTAAGTCACCCAGCGGTTTACCGTCTGTACCCGCGGTTTTCATTGTTGTATTGGTATAGGCAAAATTTTCCGGAAGCGGCCATACCGGCGGGAATGCGAGTTTATAATGCCACGGATTATCCAATTGTCGTGTGGCAATACGTTTGACATAGTCTTTCAAACTGTCTGCATGTCCCAATACGGTTGCATCAGAAAATCCCGGATCAAGGTTGGTATTGTTCGAAACTACTACATGAGACGAATAATCCCACGAAGCTTGATTTGTTAGAGAATCAATTGTCTCGACGGCAAGATCATTAAGCCAACGAGCCATCGTGAGTGTACGTTTCAAATACTGTTTTGGTCCGGTGATTACTTCAACGCTGTCAAAGGTTGCAACGGTATCATTCCAGTCGGTGTAGAATTTTGTCAATTTCTGACTGAAAAAGTAATCATTATTTTGCGCAACGTGTACTCTCTTTGACGGATCATACGGAATACCATAATCAGAATAATGGATTTCCGGACCGGTAGTAGCATATCCTCTGAAAACCATATTTTTTCTAATCTGATTAATGGCGGACGAAGCTGTATCGGGATAGTTTAAGAACCAGCCGCCGATGACCTGTTCAGGATCTCCTCCCCATGCATGAACATCGTAAAAGAGATTGTTTTTAACATACACGTTATCCGCTGTTCGTGTCAAGAATGGATTGACAGCTGTATACACCACGGTGTTATGTTCAAACACGGAGTATGGACCATACCCGCGAACGGAGAAGAGATACGAGTTTACGGCAAAGAATGTATTATTTCGAAAAATGGTCGTATCAGGATGATCGTTATTATTGGAAATGAACGGTTGACCGCCAAAATAAGAACTGGAATGGATAAAGTTTCTGAAATAGCAATTTTGAACATCGAGTTTTGCATAATCTGCTTCAACACGGATACCTGCTTCTGTAAACGCTTCAAAAACCACGTTTCTCAACTTCAAAGAAACACTATCTGCACCGACATGAATTGCACGGCTCCATCCGAGTGTTTTATGATCGCCGCTGCGCATGGAAAGCAAATAGATATCCTTCAACTCCACTTTGATCCCTTTTTTTATCAGTTTAATGTACCATTCTTCGTTAGAACCATCTGCGCGCTTAGCAACAGCAAGAACAGGCGGCCGCACTGCTGCGCCGGTCGCAATAAAACTGCTGGAGTGAGTAATTTCAAATGCTTTCTCTATATAATAGATAGCACCGCGATCTAACACATATACACGTTTTGCAGTTACCGAAGTATCTGCATTGATGATATTGCTGATATTCAGCGATTGGCCACCCGGAATATAGACTGTATCAGTGGTTGATTGTGCCGACAACATGCTTGTACTGATAACGACAAGCACCAAAGCAAACAACGAAAAGAAGTATAGCGACCTTTTCATTTGAACCTCCTTTGAGTTATTGAATTAGTTTTGATGAATTTGAGACTCAATATATCCGTTTTGTTAAATGCCGTGCCTCCTTTCTTTTTACCTAAACACAAACCTATCAGTGTTAAAATTTTAAGCGTAATCCTAAATCCGCCGTCATACCGTATCGTTGTTGTGAAGTAATGAAACTTGTTTTTTGATTGAGATCTATATCATCTTCACCACTGATGTTATTGAGATTGAAAAACAGCTGCATTCCAAACCACGGAAGCTCCTGTTTTGCTGAAAAGTCGTAACGAACATACTTATCTGAGTTGACTCTGTTCTGCGGCCAAAATTGGGGGCTCTTAAATACGTTATCTTTATAGAGCATCGATATCCGTGCGGAAAAACCAGCATAGTCATAACCGAAAGAAATATTTAATACATCATTCGGCTGATTCAATAGACGTGTCACATACAATGTGTCAACGGTATATTCCTTTGGATCAAAAGTGATTGTATCCGGAATAAATCCGAAATATGATTTCGGGTATTTCGCTTCAGAAAATATGTGGGTGTAGTTTATGTTAAATACCAGTCCGGTAAATACCCCGGGCAAATACCAAAAATTTGTCTGCCATTCTGTTTCAATACCTATCACATCGACGGCAATGGGATTGTTGATATATGTATAAAGAGACCTGCTTTCCGTCGCCCCCTTCAGTTTTTCATATAGTTCTGGATATTCACTGAAATCTGTTGGATAGGATTTTGCAGGCAGGACGAGATCTTTAATTCGTTTTTTAAATCCACCGAAAGTGAACAATCCTACCTCGTTCGAATAGATTGAAAGGATGGCATCATAATTTTCTGATGTTGCCGGTTTCAATTCGGTATTGTTATACAAAACATAATTTGTGGAAATAAGATAACGGGGGATAATTGAATTATAATCCGCGTAGTTTAACGTATTGGTATACGCCAGGTGGAATTGTATCCAATCTACCGGCTTGAACTGAGCATGTGCCATTGGTAAGTAATAACCGTGGGACTGCGTCACTGTTGCCTCGGAAGAAACCTGTCCTGGACCAGTTTGCATAACGCGCAAACCCGTATAGGTTGTCGTTAGGTTTTGGTAGCGAACTCCGGGCATCAACGCGAACAGATCACCAAAATTGATCGTGACCATTGCATACCCTGCGCTTCTTTTTTCATTGCCGGAATAATCATACAATTGCGATGCAAGTATTTGCGGTTTGTATCCACCCTGCGCTTCGTTTGTACCCGGATGCCCCTTCGCAACTTCAATAACATCAAGCATTAAGGCTACATCCATTGGCGGACCCAATATATAATCGCCTTTGAGAAAATCTCCATAGCTGTAATCAGCATCGATAAAATCCTGGAATGTTATACCGGTACTGTCGGCAGTAAATTGCGGAAACGCTCGTGAAATAGCTCCGGACACCTGTCCGCCATCGTCATAGAGAACAGAACCGCTGCTCTGGTTATAATCATACTCCCTGCTTCTATATTGATATGCACCGCCAATTTTTATTTTGCTTGATATGAATTCCGAAATCGTAAAGTCCTTACTAACATCAACTGCGGAGTTATATGTTCTATCCTTCGAAATATTATTGATATTTGATATTTGAAAAAATTGAGCGCTCGCGGGATTATGATTTACGCTTGCAAATATTTTATCGGCGGGCGCATATTTCAGTGCCGAATACAAATTATTGAGTCCTACATTCTCTTGTCGAAATTCAAAAAAAACATCGTCGGGGCTTTCACTCTGCGAGTAGGAATGAGACAGTTTTACTTCAACACCAAATCCCCCAATGTCTTGTTTGATGCTCAACAGGTTGCTATAGACATCCAAAATGTTATCGGAATTAGTTGCAGAGTAGAACAGCTTATTATCAATCAGTTCACTGACTCTTTCATTTCTATTGATCGTACTGGTATTGCTTCTGCTGTAAAAATTCATAAAACCCACACTCCCGGTTTCGTAGGCATAATCAAACACAAGAGTTCCTCCGTAGCGCCTGCGGTCTCTAAGGATATCAGAGACGCTCATACCTTTATATTCTGGCAAATTAGTGCTTGCAACATTTATTGCACCATCAAATCTAAAATCTGCATTGAGTTCATTCGAGCTGAGATTCTTTTTCTCAACGGTGCCTTGCGCAAACAATCCAAAACTGTTTTCCCAGAACCGTTGTTCATACGAAGCAACAACTTTGTAATCGTTGCTTGTACTTTTCAACCTATTGTGGTTTCCCTGTGTGATGAAATCAAATTGCGGCAGCTCTAATTCAGTTTTAAGCGCTTTCCTCATAGAAAAATTAACAACGCCGCCAAATACCGTTGCGTCCATATCCGGTGTAATTGCCTTAATTACTTCGATACCGCCGAGCATATTAGAAGAAATCATACTGAGATCTGCGCCGCGATCACCGGATAGAGAAAGTTCATCGTTATTATCGAATTCGGATTTGTGGTCATTTCTATCAGTTGATGTGGCATTTGCCGGAAGTTCTACTCCATCAATTGTTACTCGATTATACTGCGGCGAGAGACCGCGAACTACCACTTTAGAACCTTCGCCGCCTGTTCTTATTAGAGAAACACCGGGAAGTCTGCTTACTGATTCAGCGGCGTTCACATCGGGTAACTCCTGTATTTTTGCCGAGGACACGACGTTTTTAATTGTCGCTGAACTTAGCTGTTCATTAATAGCGTGTCTCTGCCCTAACGCTTGCGCAGTGACAAAAACAGTGTCTCCGGTGACGCTTTCCCCCTTCAATGAAATGTCATATTTTAATGTTTGACCATCTTTCACTTCAATTTTTAATTCTTTTGTTTGATAGCCGAGGAAAGTAACTCGAAGAGTGTAATTACCGGGAGGCACGTTCTGTATAGTATAGACACCCTCAACATCTGCCGCCGCTCCCAATCCAGTTCCTTTTAATAGAACATTGGCAAAAGGAAGGGGGTCTTTTGATTGAACATCTCTTACAGTACCTTTGATGGATCCATTCGATGCCGCAAATAAAGAGGTACTCAAAACAAGCAACGAGAGAAGCCATACTTGAAATAGAGTAGTTTTAATGTTCATGGGATCCTCACACATTTGATTTCTAGCTATTTGCCAGAATTGCTGTATTTACTTAGAATTCACTCGTCGTTTATTCTTTGTAAAAATAAACTATGGATATTTAAAAAGCAATAGCTGATCGTAAATTATTTTTATTCTTACTAATTTATGCGTGCTCGATTGATATCTTCTTTATATGTATTAACCAGGTCGGTTTTACCGATATTAAACAGAAATTATGGAGTTTTTTTATGTTTTCTATGAATTCAGGCTATTTAATCCATTGTACATGGAATTAATATTTTTTTAAAAAATTATCCAATTTTTTTGACCATTTAATTAATTTTTTCTTATCTTTCAACAATCATAGTTTATTTTGTTTTTGCATTAACGTTGAATCTATGGGATTGAAGAAATCCAGAATTATTTTTTTCCTATCGGGATTTAATGTAATGGACAAAAACTGTTCATTTTAACATAGCGCTAAGGAGCCGAATGAATTTATCTTTCTTTGACTGGTCAATCGTAATTATGTGCATGACAGTACTTTTCTTCGCAGTACGTGTCAGTAAAAAATTTGTCCAAAGTGTGGCGGATTTTTTATCCGCAGGAAGATCAGCCGGACGATATATGATTACGGTTTCACAAGGTATGGCGGCGATCGGTGCAATCACCATTGTAGGGCAGTGGGAAATGAATTATGTTGCCGGGTTCGCATTGCGATGGTGGGAATTCATAATGGCGGTCGTACTACTACTCATAACCGTATCCGGCTGGGTGATCTATCGATTTCGCCAGACCAGAGCATTAACGATTGCACAATTCCTTGAGATACGGTACAGCAGGAATTTTCGGATCTTTGCCGGGATTCTTGCCTTCATTTCTGGTTTATTGAACTTTGGTATCTTCCCCGCCGTCAGCGCACGGTTCTTAATTTATTTTGTCGGACTCCCCCTCACCTTTCATGTGTTTGGAATTGCGGTATCGACATTCCCGGTGGTGATGGCCTCGTTCTTGTTGATTTCTCTGTATTTTGTTTTTGTCGGTGGACAAATTGCCGTCATTATCACTGAATTTATCCAGGGAGTTTTTTCCAATATTACATTTCTCATTATCATCGTCTTCTGTTTATTCTTTGTGAATTGGGATCAGATTTTTATTGCGGTCTCAACCGCTCCTCAAGACGCTTCGCTGATCAATCCGTATCATACAAGTGAAGTACCCGATTTTAATTTCTGGTATTTTCTGATCAATGTTATCGGCGTTGTGTACGTAAAACTTTCGTGGCAAGGATCGCAAGGTTTTAACTCATCCGCAAAAAGTGCTCACGAAGCAAAAATGGGTGAAGTGCTCGGCAACTTGCGCGACATTCCGAAATGGCTGTTTCTTGTATTTGTTCCCGTTGTTGCTTACACAATATTACACAATCCTGATTTTGCTGGAATCACAGCCAGTGTGAACCAAACATTATCTGGTATTGCAAATACCGAAGTGCAAAATCAATTGCGTATCCCAATAGTTCTTTCAAAAATATTGCCGGGCGGAGTAATGGGCGCATTCATGGCGGTGATGTTGATGGCGACAATTGGAACGCATAATTCGTATATGCATTCGTGGGGCAGCATCTTTATTCAGGATGTAATTATGCCATTCCGTAAAAAACCATTTGAGCCGGGACAACACTTAAAGGTTCTTCGCATCTCTATTTTAGGAGTGTGCATCTTTATTTTCCTTTTCAGCCTTTTCTTCCCGATGACAGATTATATTTTCCTTTATTTTGCAATTACTGCTGCAATTTTTGTCGGTGGTTCGGGTGCGGTCATTATCGGGGGATTATACTGGAAGAAAGGGACAACAGCCGCAGCCTGGAGCGCGTTGATTGTGGGATCCGTTGTTTCTATTGGCGGAATTATCCTTCAGCAAATTTATCCCAATTTCCCAATCAATGGACAGTATTTCTGGGGAATTGCGATGGCGGTTTCATCGTTGGTCTATGTCGTTGTTTCATTGCTTGGGAAGCAGCAGGATTTTGACATGGACAAAATGCTGCATCGCGGACAATATGCTGTTCAGGAAGACATTGTTCTCACCAATGAAGTGCCGGTAAAGGGATTGAAAATGCTCGGCATGGGGAAGGAATTCACCAGGGGAGATAAAATTATTTACCTCACCGCGTACGTTTGGACTTTTATCTGGATTGCAGCGTTTATTATTGGAACAATTTTTAATCTTACCGGCGATGTTCAGGATTCTTCATGGATGTCGTTCTGGAACACATTCATTCTTATTAATCTTATTGTTTCATTCTTTGTTATTGTATGGTTCACCATCGGTGGAATTAAGGATTTTAAGGACATGCTACAAAGACTATCAACAATGGTCCGCGACCATAATGACGACGGCACCGTACAACACGATCAAAGCAACAATCAGGTGAAATAATTATTTTCATCACTCTTCAATAATTTAATTACGACAATGAAAAAATCGGCCTTTACTCTATTATATGTGCTGTTGGTACCCATATTTGAATTGTTCAGCCAACCACAAACCCCGGTGGTATTGAAGGATGGATTGGTAATAAAACTCCCTGCGACCGGTGCTCAGCAATATATTACTCCCAACAGTATTGTTGCATCAATAACAACCGGTTCATGGAGCATTCCTGAAGAAAATGATCAAATCAACTCCGGAGATGCACACATCGGCACATGGGAGCGGATTACATCGGACACCAGCGGTTGGTTCAAAGACGATTCATTAACCAATGCCTATATCCACTTTTCTTTCGCATCGGCCAAAGAGCAATATATTTTGCTGGAAGCGAAGGGTAATACGATGGTATACGTTAACGGATCTGCCCGCTCTGGTAATCCCTATGGCTATCAAGACTCGTATGATCCCGGCGGACCGCGATTTGATTATTCATTTATTCCGGTAAAATTGAAAAAAGGCGACAATTCATTTTTATTTGAGTGTCATCGGGGATTGCTCAAGGCAGTTGTTCATCCCAATAAAATTGGGGTATTCTTTCTAGTCAACGATATCACCGTTCCGGATCTTCTGGTGGGTGAAGAAACAGCGATGATCGGTGCTATTCCTATAGCCAATGCAACCGAACACACATATAAAGGACTATATATTAAAACATGGTCAGGTCATTCTGCTCCGGAATATTATCCCGTGAACGGAATTAATCCCCTCTCGATTACAAAAATTCCTTTCTCTATTAAACTTCCGGCGCAGTCAACCACTGGAGTAAAACAACTGAATCTTGCTCTCGTGGTAAAAGGAAAAACAAAAGAAGAAACAGTTTCGACAGCATCAATTGAATTGAACGTTGTCCACTCCGGAGAGACACACAAAGAGACGTTTATCAGTGCAATCGACGGCAGCGTGCAATATTATGCGGTGAATCCGCCGACTTATGTGAAGGAGAAACCTGCACTGTTTTTAAGCTTACATGGCGCCGGTGTCGAAGCGATTAATCAGGCACAGGCGTATGCGCACAAAAATTGGGGATATGTCGTTGCACCCACTAATCGCAGGCCGTACGGCTATAACTGGGAAAATTGGGGACGTTTAGATGCTCTTGAAGTATTAGCACTTGCAAAAAATAAATATTCCGTCGATGAAAACCGTGTGTACCTTACCGGCCATTCAATGGGAGGACACGGAACATGGCAATTAGGTGTGCACTATGCCGATCAATTTGCTGCACTTGGTATCAGCGCCGGCTGGATCAGCATCTGGTCATATAGGATTAAACCACAGATCGATTCCACGGTGGTGGGGCGCATGTTAACACGATCAACAAAACCAAGCGACACCTATGCATTTTCAACAAATGCACGGCTCAACGGCATCTATATTTTACAAGGAGATGCTGATGATAATGTCCCCCCCGCTCAGCCGGAATCCATGATTGCACAGATATCCAAGTTCCATAAGGACTTTGTGTATCATGTTCAACCCGGAGCAGGCCATTGGTGGGACCTTTCCGAGAAACCCGGAGCAGATTGCGTTGATTGGACACCGATGTTCGATTTCTTTGCACACCACGCGGTAGCCGAAAAAGAAAAAATAGCAACGGTGAATTTTGTGACCTCAAATCCCGCTGTTGCATCAAAAAACTATTGGATTGAGGTGCTCAATCAAATTGAACAGCAAAAAATTAGTACGATCAACATTCAGGTAGATCCGGTCGATAGAACTTTCACCGGAACCACAAGCAACATAGCGTTATTTTCCATCGACGTATCAATACTTTCCGCTGGCACGCCGTTCTCAATCGAAGTGGATTCACAAAGGATCCCTGGCATTGACATACCTTTGAATAAAAAAATATATCTCGTCAGGGCTGGCAATACATGGCAGCTTACCGATGCACCAAATCCCGTCAATAAAAATCCATTACGATGCGGAAGTTTCCGGGAGGTGTTGAATCATCGTCCCGTCTTTGTGTATGGAACACATGGCAGTGAAAAGGAAAATGCCTGGGCGTTTGAAAAGGCACGATACGATGCCGAGATCATTTGGTATCGCGGCAATAGTTCCATTGAAGTGATGAAGGACAGTGAGTTTGATCCGGTTACATATAAAGACAGAAGCGTCGTTTTGTTCGGGAACTCCAAGACAAATTCCGCCTGGCAGTTCTTGCTGAAAGACTCTCCCATTCAAGTTGATAACAAAAAGGTTACCGTCGGGAGCAAAGTCTACAGCGGAAAAGACTATGCTTGTTTGATGATCCGGCCGCGAACCGATTGCGCAAATGCGAGTGTCGCCGCTGTTGCAGGGACAAGCATTGATGGGATGAAATTGGCGAACCTGACGCGATATTTCGATCAATATCTGAATTTTCCTGATGTTGTCATCTATAATTCCGGAATTCTTGAATCCGATGAAAAAGGAATAACATTAACCGGCTATTTCGGAAATGATTGGAGTTTGGGAAAGGGTGAATTTGTAAGTCAATAAACATCCTCGCTGCTTCGAAGGAATCCTTAAAAAAAACATCGGAGCATTAGACCCAAGAAGGAATAAATGAAGTTATCGGAGGAATCAGTTTTTTAAGCAACGCCGGAATTATCACTGTCAAAAACATTCTCTTCTTAACGATGTACGAGAAAGAAAATACCTTGCTTTGTCGAACGAGAGTTCCATTAAATACTTTCATCTTATGACATATTTTACATCAATTAAAACAGCCGCGTCGATTTTTACACTCATTCTTTTGAACCCAGCCATTCAAGAATTAAGGGCAGAACTACCGGCATCCGGGCAGAATAAAGTAGCATATTACGCTTTCGATGCCACGCCGGCAAACCAAGGCAAACTCCGCCTTACCGAATTCACAGACAACGCCAACATTATTGTATTGTTTGAAGGAACAATCTTTGAATTGTGTGATTCAGTACACTACGGCAGTCCTTCCTCCTATATTCTCACCATTAATGGAGGCCCTTATAAATATTATCGACAGATTCTTGATGATGTCAAGACGTTACAGGCAAGAGGAATGAAAGTATTAATGAATGTCGATGACACAAAGTCGTGGAGCACCGACACCACCTTTACGACATACGATGGAAGAAAATTAAACTTTCAACAACATGCATTGTTCATTGACAGCTGTATTACCGCAGTGGGACTAGACGGTATTTCATTAGACATTGAGCACGGGGCAATAGATAACACATACTACAGAGATCTTGTAAAAGAGCTAGGAAAATATGCCGGACCATTATCCGTCAACAGTAGTTCGAGAATTTATACGGCAGCAATTTACTATTCATCATGGGGGGTTCCCGGCCCTACGGTTTTCGGATGGGATAAAGCGATTGCTGCACATCTTAATTTTGTTATGGATATGGGGTATTTTCAGAATAATACCACACGGTTCCAACGGTGGGCCGATTCTCTTGGCAACAGCAAAGTAATGCACGGATTTTCCCATCATGACCCGAATAATTCCTTGAATGTCGCTGCTGCCTGGGCGGCATGGCATCCCAAACCGGATAAAGCCGGTATTATGGTGTTTGCAGGGAATGTGAATAAAATGTATACAGATTCTATCTTTGCCGCTTTGGACGCTTCGATAACAGATGTTGCTGATGAGAATGCTCTTTCACAAAGAGTTCCGAAAGAATTTGCGCTATTGCGGAATTATCCCAATCCGTTTAACCCTGCCACTGTAATACAGTATCGCATTTCACAGGCTGGAACCGTACGTCTTAGTGTTTATGATATACTCGGGAATGAAGTAACAACGTTGGTAGACAAAAATCTGAATCCGGGTAATTATTCATCCACATTTAACGGTTCACAGTATTCCAGCGGAATATATTTTGCACGGCTTGCTGTTCAGCCCGTTAATGCAAAACCATTTTTCAAAATAATAAAAATGGCGATGATCAAATGACAATCCTGCGAATGATGAGAATGCAATTGATGCCGAT
The DNA here is from genome assembly GCA_041665225.1 of Bacteroidota bacterium. Lineage (GTDB taxonomy): Bacteria > Bacteroidota > Ignavibacteria > UBA10030 > UBA8401 > UBA8401. The sequence goes on along the minus strand of JBAYJG010000001.1, from coordinate 942 downwards.
CGGACTGCTGATAACATCGAATATGTTCAACGGCAGTTTAGAAATATCTGCGCAAACAATTCAGAATAAACAAATTGGCCTGACAAGTTATGTCAATCCATTGGTTGGCACAGATGGACACGGACATACCTATCCTGGCGCTACCCTTCCCCACGGAATGGTGCAATTAAGCCCGGATGGCGGAACGACGGGATGGGATTGGTGTTCGGGATATCACTATTCAGATAGTTCAATTATCGGATTTAGTCACACACATCTGAGCGGAACCGGGTGCGCGGATTACGGCGATATTCTTTTCATGCCGACGACCGGCACATTACAAACCGAACCGGGGACAAAAGAAAATCCAGATTCAGGCTACCGATCACGATTTTCTCATAAAAGTGAAGTGGCAAAACCGGGTTATTATTCTGTTGTTCTTGACGATTATAATATTAAAGCTGAGCTCACTGTTACGAAGAGGGCCGGTTTCCATCACTATACCTTCCCAAAAACAAAGCAGGCAAACATTATCATTGATCTTGTTCATGGAATTGAAGACAAGACAAAAGATGCAGTGATAACATTTGTTGATAATAAAACCATAGAAGGGTACCGGCGTTCTACCGGCTGGGCCAAAAATCATTGCGTCTATTTCCGTGCAGAATTTTCAAAACCATTTAAATCCTTCGGCGTGGTAGAAAACGGCATCCCTATCCATCGCAAGAAATCGGCACAAGGAGCAACAGTAAAAGCATTCGTTTCATACAGCACTTCATCCCGGGAAGTTGTAATGGCAAAAGTGGGAATCTCACATACCAGTCTTGAGGGTGCAAGACGAAACTTGCATGCGGAGATTCCCGGCTGGAATTTCCGTCACATTCAAAAACAAGCGGATAATGTGTGGAACAATTCACTTGCTGCAATCTCGATAGAAAGTGCAAATGCCCAAAATAAAAGGGT